>CAYUFG010000019.1:0-20935 GCA_964443815.1 uncultured Halobacteriales archaeon
GGTCCGACAGCGGCAGTGGACCCGGTGACGGCCGCTGTCTCCCCTCTCTGCTCGCGCCGTCGGCGCTCGCTGAGGTGGGGGCTTCGCGCCCTACACCGCACAAGCTAAAGTATGCCAGTACCATCCTGAGCGTCAATGGAGCAGATCCGACTCGGCAACACGGTCTTCGAGGGCAACAACAGCATCTACCTCTTCGACGAGACGGGGCCCACAGTTCTGGTCGACACCGGCGTGGGCACACCAGAGGCCCGCACTGAATTGGAGGACGCGCTGGGGGCCCACGGCGTCGCTATCGCCGACCTCGACGAGGTCTTTCTTACCCACTACCACGGCGACCACGCGGGCCTCGCGGGGGCCGTCTACGACGAGAGCGGCGCGACAATGCGTGTCCACGAGGCCGACGCGCAACTCGTTCGCGGCGACCGGGACGCACTCGACGATCTGCTCGAGGCCCAGCGGGCCTGTTTCGAGGCCTGGGGAATGCCCGCCGACAAGCGCGACACGCTGCTCGACCGCCTCGACAACTACGACGACTACTACACCGGCACGCCACCGGTGGAGACGTTTACCGACGGCGACCGGTTCGAGGTCGGTGAGACCACGTTCGAGGTGATGCATTCGCCGGGACATACGCTGGGGCTGTCCTCACTCGTCATGACCGATCGCAACGAGGTGCTCTCGGGAGACGCCCTCCTGCCGGTGTACACGCCGAACGTCGGCGGTGCCGACGTCCGCGTCGACAAACCCCTCGCCAAGTACATCCGAACCCTCGGCGAGTACGTTGAGCGGGACTTCGACGTGGCCTGGCCCGGGCACCGGGATCCAATCGAGGACCCCAGCGAGCGCGCGCGGTATATCGTCCACCACCACGGCGAGCGTGCGCTGCGCGTCGTGCGCGTGCTCGACGAGCGGGGCAGCGCGGACGCCTGGACGGTCAGTGCTGACCTGTTCGGCGAACTCGAGAACATCCACGTCCTGCACGGCCCGGGCGAGGCGAGCGCCCACCTGAACCACCTCGTCGACCTCGGAGACGTAGCACTCGACGACGGGCAGTATTCGTTGACGGACGCGGGCAAAACGCGCCTCGCAGACCAGGATGGCGAGACGTGGTCGTTGCGGACAGAGGGTGCGTCGGTCGCAATCTAGACGGGAAGTGTTTTGCCGGCGGCCGGAGAGTGGACGGATATGGTAGGGGAGGAAATTCAGGACGCGACGGTCGACCAGTGTGTCGTGCTGGCGGCACTGGTCGAAGCGTCCAGCGACCGACAGACGCCCGTCAACCCGGCCGAACTGCGTTCGGTGTGTAACGACCAACTCGTCGCCGAGAACGGCCCAGTCGTGGGGGGACTGTCCGAAGCAGACGTCACGCGCGCCCTCTACGCGCTCGAATCCGCGGCCCTCGTCGAGAACGTTGCCGAGGAGGAGCCGTCGCCAGCCGGCAAGGGCCGGCCCGCCTACGAACTCGTACTCGACCGCGAGACCGTCCTCGCGGCGCTCGACCAACGCGAGGACCTCGACCCGATCGTCACGGCGCTCCGCTGAGCGGGGTTACCGCCTTTCGGAACGCCTGGGGCCGCGTCACTCCCCGTCGTGCTCCCTCGCCAGTTCGACCACCTGCACCTCCCAGTGGTGGTGGGAGCCGGCCGTCTCGAACTCCCAAGCGCCTTTGACGTCGATATCGGCCAGTACCGCCTGTTCGACCGCCTCCGCGAGGACCGCCCTGAACTCGCTTGCGCTCTCGATCGACCCGTCAGGTATTTGTTTTGTCATGATTTCGTCGGCCGTCCGACCACGACCCGAAGATGTACCCAACAGACGATCTCCGCGCGGGGCGTTCGGTCTGACGAAAGGTAGGCCCACATGCCCATAGAACCAGCGATATCCTTGGTGGACCATGCTAGGAATGCCATACTGGTGCACCATGCCTTCAGCTTTTAGGACCTACGCACGAGTAGGTACCTACGTGCCAATGGCCGTCATCGCACAGCTTCGCATCCCGGCGGACTCGTTCGAGCTCGGGCGCATCCTCGAAATGGAAGCCGGGACCGCGGTCGTACTCGAAAACCTCGTTCCCCTGGGCGAGACGGCCATCCCCTTCTTCTCCGTCAGCGACGACGCCCGAGGGTCATTCGAGGCGAACGTCCGTGACCACCCCTCCGTCGACCGGCTTGAGGAGGTCAGCCAACACGCCGACGAGACGCTCTTCTCGCTCGAGTGGGACGCTCAGCGGGATGTCTTCATCCAGGGCGTGGTCGACCTCGAGGGCCAGATTCTCGACGCGACCGGCTCGACCGATTCGTGGCAGTTCGAGATTCGCTTCCCGACCCACGATAAACTCGGCGAGTTTACCGAGTACTGCGAGGACGCCCACATCGACCTCGAAGTCGGTCGGCTCTACAACCCGACCAAGCCGGGGAGTGGGATCTGGTACGGGTTGACGACCGCCCAGCGCCGGACCCTGATCGCCGCCGTCGACGGCGGGTACTACTCCATCCCGCGGCGCATGTCGACCAAGGACCTCGCTGAGGAGTTCGGAATCTCCGACCAGGCCGTCACCGAACGGCTCCGCCGGGCAATCGTCACACTGACCGAGAACACCCTCGTCGAGGCCGAGGACCGGTCGGACGCCGAGTTCGACCAGGGCGATTGATTCGCGTCGGGCCGCCGCCTCTCGAATTCCGGTGGTATTAACCTTGCAGTCGAAACTAAGGGGTCTTCGATGATGCGCGACCGCCGAAAGAAACGGACGCTATAGGGGGACCGACGCGTGTCGGCGAGACCAATGCGGAGCTTCGACTGGAGACCGATGCGGCCGACCCATGCTACCCCTCATCCTGGGAAACGGTCGCAAAGTTGACTGTCGACTCACCCAGAACCGTTGCTCGTGGTACGTCTGGGCGGGATCGACCCTCGTTCGTCGGCCCGCTTCGGACGGCTTCAGTTCTCGTCGGCGATAGCCGGATCGAAACACTGCGTCGAGGACTACTTCGTACATGGTCCTATTTACACTCCAATAGTCACAGTCGAGATCGCCCGGCCCAACCCGGTCTTCCGTGTTACACCATCACCCAGCAGGCCTATACGCGGCGGTCACCTCCGTCCGATAATGGAATACGATACAGCGCTGGACAGGGCTTACGAGGCCCTGCCCGAG
The DNA here is from genome assembly GCA_964443815.1 of uncultured Halobacteriales archaeon. Lineage (GTDB taxonomy): Archaea > Halobacteriota > Halobacteria > Halobacteriales > Haloarculaceae > CAYLJD01. The sequence goes on from CAYUFG010000019.1 coordinate 3,155, forward strand.
CAGCCGACCGAGGCCGAGTCGCGTCTCTCGATACCGGATCCCGAGGGAGAAACCGACGGCGCCTTCACCCGATTGACGAACCTCACCGCCATCGCGGACGCGCTCGGCCGGGAGGCCGACCACCTCCACCGATCGATCCAGAAGACGCTCGGCACGAATGGGCAGTTCGAGGGCGGTCAGGCCCGCTACAACGGCTCCTTCTCCGTGGCCGACCTCACAGGTGCCATCGACGACTATGTCGCGGAGTTCGTCACCTGCTCGGAGTGTGGCCTGCCCGACACCAAGCTGACCACTGAAGACGGCATCGATATGCTCCGCTGTCAGGCCTGCGGTGCCTTCCGACCCGTCGAGAAACGGCCCGCCCAGTCCCGCAACACCACCCAGAAGACCCTCGAGGAGGGCAAATCCTACGAGGTCAAGATCACGGGCACCGGCCGCAAGGGCGACGGCGTTGCGGAGAAGGGCAGGTACACTATCTTCGTTCCAGGCGCGAGCGAAGGCGACGTGGTCCAGATCCGAATCAACAACATAGACGGCACGCTCGCGTTCGCGGATCGGGTGTAATCCCCGCTCAGTTGACCCAGCTACCTTCGTAGCCCTCGGACTCGATGGCCTCGGCGATGTCATTCGACTATCTGCGGACGATCGTCGCCACCTTGACCACGTGGGGCGCTGGGTCGACGTGGAGATCCTCGAGGGACCGACCGGGGCGGACCCCTCTATATACTTCGCTTTCTGGGCGATCGTCAGCGAGATGTCCGCCATGTGTGTCGAATACGGAGCCGCAGGTCCGGTAGCCGTCTCCGCTCCGTCAGGGCGGCGGTCAACACCGTCTGGAACCTTGATATGTAATTGATACGATAGCGGACACGAGTACGACGGTTCCCCGGCGGCGTTTCGAACGCCTGGCGGGCCGGCGACCGCCTTCGACTCGACTCCCACGACGGGCTGTTTCGCAGACGCCAGGAAGATTACGACCGCGTTTTCGATATCGCCGTCTTTGAGAGTGGGGATACGGTTGTCGAGTCCGGATTCCGACAACGGACCACGTGCCGCACGGAACGTCGTGGGTATGTCACACGACCGGACGACCGCTAGCAGACTACCGGTCACCAACCGGCTACCCAGGCCACCCTCGTGGGTCGATTGCTCACGTGGCCTTGCCACTCAAGCATTCGCGTCCCTCACGACGTCGCGACACGGTTTGCTCCCGGCCGGGCGGTTCGAGGGCTTCCTCCGGTTGCCCTCGCTCCGCTAGGCCACCCGCCCGATGTACACGTATTCGGTGGCCCTCACTGCGTTCGATCCGTCCACGCCAGGACTGGGATTTGAACCCAGAATCCCGAAAGGGAACACGCTTTCCAGGCGTGCGCCTTACCGTTCGGCCATCCTGGCTCGCACTCGATAGTCCACTGTCGGGCAGTTAAGGACTTTCGTTCGTCGCCCCTCCCTCGATTCGACGTCGGAACCACGCGCTTGTGACCCCCGACACGGCGCCGACCACGACGGTGACGCCGAGTAGAACGGGTACATCGATGGAAGTCGCTGTGACGAGCTGGAAACCGAGCGCGAGAACGAGGAAGGATAGCGCGCCGACGAAGCCCCAGCCGGCGGCCTCCCGACCGGCCATCAGCGCTCGGCGACGGCCTCGATCTCGACGCGAACACCCGCCGGCAGGCCGCCCGCCTCGATCGCACTCCGGGCCGGCGGCTCGTCGTCGAAAAACGTCGCGTACATCTCGTTCATGGCGTCGAAGTCTCCGATGTCCGCGAGGAAGACTGTCACCTTGAGCACGTCGTCGAGGCCCGCGCCAGCGTCGGCGAGGACCGCCTGTACGTTCTGGAGTGCGCGTTCGGTCTGCGTCGCGACGTCGGCGCCGTCGAGCAACTCGCCGTCGGGCGTCAGTGCCACCTGCCCGGCGGTGAACACGAGGTCGTCAGTCACTGTGCCCTGGCTGTAGGCGCCGACGGCGTCCGGCGCGTCGTCGGTCTGGATGGTCCGGACCATGGTGGGTTGGCGGCCCGCGACCCAATCAATCTCCCGGCTGACGGGTTTTTGGGGCTGCCGCGAGTATACCCGATATGTCGACTGACCCGACCCTCGAGACCGACGACGTGTTGCAGATACCTGACGCCCGGTTCACCGCCGACTCCGTTGCCATCGTCACCGGCGGCGGATCCGGCATCGGCCGCGCGACTGCGCTGGCGCTCGCCGTCAACGGACTCACGGTCGTCGCCACGGACGTCGACGAAGACGGCCTCGCGGGGACGGCCGACCGCGCCGCGGAGATGGACGTCGCCGGCAGGATCGAGACCGCGGCCGGTGACCTCCGCTCGGAGGCCGACATTGAGGGGGTCGTCGAGGCGGCTGCGGAGCTGGGTTCGCTCCGTTACGTCGCGAACATCGCCGGCCTGCAGCACATCGATCCGATCGAGTCGTTCCCAACAGAAAAATGGGATCTGATGCAGGACGTCATGGTCCGGGGCCCCTTCCTGATGGCGAAACACGCCATTCCCCACATCCGGGCGACTGACGATGGCGTCGGGGCGATCGCCAACATGGCTTCCGTTCACGGCCACATGGCCACGCAGGACAAGGTCGCTTACATCACCGCGAAGTTCGGCCTGCGGGGGTTGACGGCGGCCATTGCCGCCGAGGGGGATGGGACCCTACGATCGTTCTCCGTCTCGACGGGATACGTGAAGACGCCACTCGTCACGAACCAGATACCGGACACCGCCGAGGAACGCGGAATCAGCGAGGAGGCGGTCGTCGAGGACGTCATGCTCGGCAGTTCGAGAGTGAAGGAGATGATGACGCCCGCGAACGTAGCGAACCTCTTCGCCTTCGGCTTCTCCGACCACGGTAGCCACCTCAACGGTGGCGACCTGACCTTCGACGGCGGCCACCTTTCGACCTACCAATGAGGCCCACATGACCAACGTCGCAATCGCGCTCCAGGGTGGCGGTAGCCACACCGCCTTCACCGCCGGCGTCCTCGACGAGGTGCTCCCGTGGCTCGACGCCCATGGCTGCGACCTGGTCGGGCTGAGCGGGACCTCGGGCGGCGCGATGTCGGCGGCGGCGGCCTGGAACGGCTATCTGGACGACGGCCCGCGGGGTGCCTGCGAGACGCTCCGCGAAATCTGGGCGGACGTCGTCGTCACCGGGCCGGCCGAACGCGCGATCAACGCGTGGCTCGTCAAACTCATCGAACTGAACAATGCCGGCGCCCCCGTTCCGGCACTCAGCCCCTACCAAGTGCCCTGGGCGGACCTCGGCCAGGCGCAGTTCCGGCGCGTTCTCGAGCGCCACATCGATTTCGACCGGTTCCCAGCGCTCGCGGCCGGTTCGAACGCGCCGAAACTCGTCATCGGGACTGTCGATGTCGAGGCGGGTGACTTCGAGACGTTCATCGATGGGGGTGTCACCAGCGAGGCCATCCTGGCCTCGGCGGCGATTCCCACACTGTTCGAAGCCGTCGAAATCAACGGTCACGCACACTGGGATGGCCTGTTCTCTCAGAACCCGCCGATCAACGATCTGCTGGCCGTCGACGCCGAGCGCAAGCCCGACGAGCTCTGGATCGTCCAGATCAACCCGCAGACGACCGACGATATCCCCCGATCCCTCGGCGACATCAACGACCGCCGGCAGGAACTCTCCGGGAACATCTCGCTTAATCAGGAGGTCCGCTTCATCGAACGGGTCAACGACTGGATCGCGGACGGCGAACTATCGGACCGCTACAAACCCGTCGAAGTCCGCAAGATCGTCCTAGACCGACAGTTCGGCTTCGGCTCGAAGTTCGAGCGAACGCCGGCGTTCGTCGACGAACTCATGGACGAGGGCCGGGAGACCGCCGCCGACTTCGTCGACGAGGTCGAGGCTGACCTCCACGGCGACGAGTACCATTAGGTCAGGACGGTGATCGGGTAGCCTGCGGCCCGGAGCGCGTCGACGAGTTCCTCGACGTGTTCCGGGCCACGCGTCTCGAGGTCGAGTTCCACCTCCGCGTCGTCCATCGCCACGTCCCGGGAGGTCCGCTCGTGCTGGATGGCGTAGATGTTCGCCCCGTGCTCGGAGAGGATCGAGACGAACTCCTCGAGCGTGCCGGGGCGGTCCTCGAGGATCGTCCGGATCCGGAGGTAGCGGCCGGTTGCCGCAAGTCCCCGGACGACGACCGTCGTGAGTACGTTCATGTCGATATTGCCGCCAGAACAGACCGGGACCACCGTCTCGTCCCTCGCGTAGTCGAATGCGCCCTCTAGCAGCGCAGCGAGTGGAACCGCTCCTGCCGCCTCGACCAGCGTCTTTCCCCGCTCGAGCAGCCGTGTCAGGGCCACGGCGATGGCGTCGTCGTCGACGGTCACGACCTCGTCGACGCGCTCCTGGATGATTTCGAACGGCCGATCCCCGACGCGACGGGTGGCGATCCCGTCCGCGATGGTGTCGACTCGGTCCCGCTCGACGACTTCCCCCTTCGCGAGCGAGGCGGCGGCACTTGCGGCTCCATCGGCCTGGACGCCAATCACGTGCGTATCAGGAGCCGTCCCCTTCACTGCCGTGGCGATCCCGCCGATCAGCCCGCCGCCGCCGATCGGGACGACGACGGTGTCGACGCCAGGCAGATCTTCGACGATTTCCAGACCGATCGTCCCCTGGCCCGCCATTACCTTCTCGTCATCGAAGGCGTGGAGGTAGTACCGCCCCTGATCGCGTTCGATCTCGCGAGCCCGCTCGGCCGCTGCGGTGTAGTCCTGGCCGTGCAGTTGAACCGTCGCGCCGTAGTGTCGAGTGGCCTCGACCTTCGAGAGCGCGGCGTTTTCGGGCATGATCACGAGCGCGTCGACGCCGATACGCGAGGCCGCGAGTGCCACGCCTTGTGCGTGATTGCCCGCGCTCGCGGTCACGACGCCGGACTGTCGGTCGGCGTCAGACAGCGTGGCGATGCGGTTCGTGGCTCCGCGGATCTTGAACGCCCCGGTCCGCTGGAAGGTCTCCAGCTTCAGGTGGACATCCGCGCCCGTCATCGCCGAGAAGGTGTGTGAGTAGTCGAGGGGTGTGTGCCTGGCCGTCTGGGCGACGCGGTCACGAGCCGCGCGCACGGCCGCCAGTTCGAGCATGGTCGACGTAAGACGTCCAGCGATGCAAATGTGCGGGTCGACAAAAAGCGGGCGGGGGAACGCGTGACAGCAGTCGCGACTGCGACCGAGAGCGGGCCCGAGATACACTTAAAGATGCGTCGGACACGGAGCCGACGTGGCCGGGACAAAGCCTACCAAGGACGGCCGGGTACGGTCGGTATGACCGCGGATCTCTCGGTCGAGGCGAACGAGGACTGGGTCACGGTGACGATCGACCGCCCCGAGAAGGCGAACGCCCTCACCGGCGAGACGTTCGTGGCGATCGGCGAGGAAGTCGCCGCCCTCGACCCCGACGATGTCGATGGCGTGACGCTGCGGGGGTCGGGCGAGCACTTCTCCGCCGGCGTCGACATGTCGGGCGTTCCAGAGTGGGCCGAGCAACCGCCGCGGGCCGTTCAGGCCCAGTTGGAGGCTGTCCACGACGCCCTCCGGGCGATCGAATCCGCGGACCTACCGGTCGTCGCGGCCCTCGAGGGGAACGTGCTCGGCGGCGCCGTCGAGCTGGCGCTCGCGTGTGACGTCAGGATCGCCAGCCGGACCGCAGCGTTCGCCTTCCCCGAAGCGGACATGGGCCTGGCGATCGACCTCGGCGGCGGACAGAAACTGCCCCGGTTCGTCGGCGAGGGCCTCGCGAAGTACCTGATCATGACCGGCGAGCCGATCGACGCCGACCGGGCGCTGTCGGCGGGACTCGTCGAATCGGTCCACGATCCGGAGGAGTTCGACACTGCGGTCGAGTCGCTCGAGGAGACGCTCGCAGCCAAGCCCACTTACGTCCACGGCGTGGCCAAGCGGCAGATACACGCTGCCCGCGACGGCGGCGTCGAGGCCGGCATGGACCAAGCCATCCACCACGCAATCGCGTGCTACCGGGAGCCCGAAACCCAGCGCCGCGTCACCGACTTCCTCGAGGAGTGAGACAGCGGGCCCGCCTACCGACCGTCGATGGGGCCGACAGACCTGGCCTCCGCGCCGACGTACCGAGCCCGCGGTCGGATCAGTCGATTGTCCTCCTGGTACTCAAGGACGTGGCCAACCCAACCCCCAGCCCGTGACATCGCGAAGATGGGCGTGTACATGTCCGTCGGGATGCCGAGCTTGTCGTAAACGGCGCCGGAGAAGAAGTCGACGTTGGGAGCGATGCCCTTCTCGACGAGACCCTCCTCATCGGTCAGGTAGTCCTCGATCGTGGTGGTGTACCGGAGCCAGGTGTCGTCGCCGTCGGCCTCGCTGAGGTCCGCCAGCTTGGCGTGGAGGATCTTCGCGCGCGGGTCCTTCGTCTTGTAGACGCGGTGGCCCCAGCCGGGAATGCGTGCGCCCTCGGCAACCTGTTGTTCGATCCAGTCTCGGGGATCGAGCTGGCTCTCGTCGAGTTCCTCGAGGGTCTCCATCACGTCCTGGTTGGCGCCGCCGTGAAGCGGCCCCGAGAGGGCGCCGATGCCACCCGTGATCGAGGCGTACATGTCTGCGAGGGTAGAGGCGATCACCATCGCGGTGAACGTCGACGCGTTGAGGCCGTGGTCGGCATGGAGGATCAGCGCCATGTCGAACGTCTCGGCGGCGACGTCGTCGGGCTCCTCGCCGCTCAGCATGTAGAGGAAGTTCGCCGCCTGGCCGAGATCCGCTCGCGGCTCGATAGGGTCGTCGCCCCGGCGGAGCCGGTCGTAGTTGGCCAGCACGGTCGGAATCTTGGCGACGATCCGGCGTCCCTTCCGCCGGGCGGCGTCGCCGTCTTCGGGGTCCGCGTCCGCCTCGGGCTCGCTCGCCGAGAGCATCGAGACCGCAGTCCGCAACGCATCCATGGGTACCTCGCCCGCCTCGCCGAGGGCGGCGAGCGAGTCCAGCACGTAGTCGTCGACGCCTCGCTCGGCCGCCATGGAGTCGGCGAAGGCGTCGAGTTCACCGCGGTCCGGCAGGTCGCCGTTCCAGAGCAGGTACAGCACCTCCTCGTAGCTCGTCTCCCGGGCGAGCTCCTCGATATCGTAGCCCCGGTAGACGAGTTGGCCGGCCTGGCCGTCGATCGAGGACAGCGCGGACTCGGCGACCAGCACGCCCTCGAGCCCCTTCTTGAGTTCGTCTCCCATACCACGCTCCTTTCGAGGTGCGGGGAAAAAGGGTTATCATTCCCGGCCCGCTCGCCCGGTCACACGCCCGGGCAACCCTTTTGAGCCGTCCCGACGGAGCCCGGGGTATGTCCGGCGACGAGGTGGCCTACGAGCCGGTCAGCGTCAAGGCGGTGCTCGCCGAGATGAAGGACACCGCCGAGTTGCTGATCGACCTCTCGTACTCCGCGGTGCTCCTGAGGAGCGACGAGGTGGCCGCCGAGGTGCTCGAACTGGAGGCGAAGATGGACGTCCTCCAGCTGCGGGCCCGGATGAGCATCATGCTCGCCGCCCGCAGCCCCGCCGACGCCGAGGCACTCGCACCGGTGCTCGGCATCGTCGGTGCCGCCGAGAAGATCTCCGACGCCGCCGGCGACATCGCGAAAGTCGTGCTCGAGGAGGTCGGACTTCCGGACGAACTCCGGGCGGCGCTGCCCGACGCCGTCGAGACGCTCGTCCGCGCGGCGGTCGACCCGGACTCGCCCCTCGCGGGCAACACGCTGGGCACCCTCAACCTCGAGACCGAGACGGGCGTCCGCGCCATCGCGATCCGCCGCGGCGGTGACTGGCTACTCAACCCCGACCGAGAGACCACGCTTGAGGCCGGGGACGTGGTGCTGTTCCGCGGCCCGCAGGACGGTATCAGCGAGGTGTACGCCGACGCCACGGGCGAGGCCTACGAACCGCCCGAGGATGCGCCCGCCGAAAGCGCGGATCTCGAGCGGGCCGTCGATTCCATCGTCCTGATGAAGGACATGGGGGAACTGGCGGTGGACCTGGCCTATGGTTCGATTCTCTTCGACTCGGACGAACTGGCCGCGGAAGTCCTCGAACTCGAGGCCGAGGTCGACGCCCTCCAGTCCCGTTTCGAGGCGTGGACGCTCCGGGCGGCCGGACGCACCGAGGACCCGGTCTCGCTCCGGGGGTTGGTCCACCTCGCTAGCAGTATCGAGATCATCTCCGACGCCGCCCTGGAGATCAGCGAGGGCGTCCTCCGGGGCCTGAGCGCCCACCCTGTCGTTCGCGAGGCGGTCTACGAATCCGACGAGGTCGTAGTTCGCCTGACGGTCCGGGACGGAAGCCACCTCGATGGGGCGACGCTCGGCGGCGCGACGGTCAAGACTGAAACCGGCATGCGCGTGATCGCAGTGCGTCGCGGCCACGGGGGCGAAGACGTCTGGGCGGTCCAGCCCGGCCCGGAGACCGCACTCGACGCCGGCGACGTGATCATCGCGAAAGGCACACGCGACGGGGCCGAGCGACTCGCCGCACTCGTCGAGTCACCCTGAACTCGCGGACCAGGGGTCCGGACCGGTCGGAACGTCGGTGTCTTCGCACCGGCGGAGCGAGCGGCCTACCCCCAGCCACCCGACCCCGAGCCCCGCCGCCAGACAGACGAGTGCGAGGCGGCCAGGGCCGAGGAATCCGTACGCCACGAATCCGGCCACGGCGGGGCCGGCGAGTAGGAGGGGAGCTCGGCGGTCGTCTCCGTCGCCGAGTCCCACCAGGACAGCAAGGATGACCTGCGCGGCGACCAGTCCCGCGGTGGCGCCAATCCAGAGCCGCGCGATGCGTGGGTCGAGGCCATCGGCGACGTCCGGTAGTAGCGCGACCAGTTCGAAGGCCGCGAGGTCCGCGAGGACGAGCGCGGCGACGAAGCCCAGAACCGTGGCGAGGGACATGCCGACTCGAGAGCGAGCCGATCGCTTGAACCGCGTGTACACCGCCCATAACCCGAGTGACGTCAATAAGGCGGCCCAGGGTAAGGCGACGTCGACGACGGTGGCCCAGGGCTGGGCGGGGCCAAAACTCAGTCCGACAGCGCCGACCATCCAGAGGAGGCCACCGAACCCGCCGCCCGTCGCCGCCCGTCGGACGATCGCCGCGGGGTGGACGGCCAGTCGGAGGACGCGTCTGGCGACCAGCACCGTCGCGACGAGCATCGCCGCCGTGACGAACACGACGAAGGCGAGGCTGGGGTAGAACCAGAGCGGTTCGTCCGTTCGTCCGCCGGCGACGATCACGAGGAAGAAGCCGGTCACCGCCAGCGAGATGGCCGCGCCAACGCCAAGTGCGAGGCGGCCGTACCGGCGCACTTCGAGCGCCTCGAGGAGGGCGAACCGTGGTGATTCGGCGGTCTCGTCTGCTGCCACGGCCGACGGTCGGGGTCCGCCCCAGTAAGTCGCGTCGGTTCGGACCCCCGTACCGAATCGCCTAAGAGGGTCGCCCCGTCCACTGTCGGGTAATGATCAGCCTGGGCACGGCCGAGGCAGCCGCCGGTGACCGGGCAACCGGCCGGTTACGGGTTGGCGAGTCCCGCGACGGCCAACCCGCCAGCCTCCCGGTCGCGGTCGTCAACGGGGCGGAGTCCGGGCAGACGCTGTACCTACAGGCCGCAAGCGACGGCGACGAACTCCACGGCGTCGGCGTCGTCCAGCAGATCGTCTCCCAGGTCGACCCCGCGGAACTCGCGGGGACGCTGCTCGTCGTCGGCGTCGTCAACTACCATGGCTTCATCGCCGGGGAACACCGCAACCCCATCGACGACACGAAGATCAATCGGGCGTATCCCGGCGACGAATCGGGCACCTCCTCCGAGCGGTTCGCCGCGGCCACGTTCGACGTCGCCACCCGCGCCGACCTGATCCTCGACCTCCACCAGGGGTCGACGTCGCGGATGATCGAGGAGGTCCGCGTCCGCTGTGGGACGCGACATTCGCTGCACGACGAGTGCCTCGACCTGGCACGGGCCTTCGGTGCGGGGCACATCCTCGACCGAAAGGGGCCCGACGGCCAGCTCGCGCGGGCCGCCCCCGACGAGGGCATTCCCACTGTCGACCCCGAACTCGGAGGTGCAGTCGGCTGGGACGAACATAGCATTCGGGTCGGCGTCGAGGGCGTCTTCAACGTCCTCAGGCACTACGACTTCCTGCCCGGGGAGTCCCCTATAGAACCCCAGACACGGGCCAGTGGCTTCGAGCAGTACGGCGCGCCGGCGGGCGGCCTCGTGACCTTCCACGCGGACCTCGGCGATCGGGTCTCGCCCGGGGACGACCTCTTCACCGTCGCCGGCGTCTTCGGCGCGGAGAAGGCGACCGTCTCGGCCGACTCAGCGGGCATATTCTGGCGGACCCGGCGACGCCCGCAGGTTGCCACTGGGGAATACGTCTGCAGCGTCGGCACCGACGTCGACACAGTCTAATCGTACCAGCTAAGACCGGTGCGATTCGGTTATTCGCCAGAGTTCTCGGACAATATTCTCTCTACCGATACATATCCGAAACTTCCAGTCCAATCGAGGCCGCTGGGTGTTATAGCTTCGCTCCACTCGGACAGTGGTCGGTCAGTCCCACCCGATCGGACTCGCCCTGCCAGTTCATGGGGGAGAGGTCACGGCAGAGCCCACCGAGCATCGGGACGCAATGCGATCGGATGGGAGAGTGAAGGATCGCACCGCCTTTTGGAAGCGCTCGTATGTATACAGAAAACCCTCTTCAGAGGGTCTTAGGCTACCGTTCGGGGTGAACCGGTGCGTCGAAGCCACCGCGGATCAAGGGTTTGGCGACGTGCCGGCGGGCACACGGCGGCACCTCGTACCAGCCCGCCTCGATCTCACGTTCGAGCGGCCGTTCGACTTTTCCCGGGGCCGCGGTCCCGCAGTCCCGGCACCGGTACCCCTGGTCGCGCCCCGCAGAACTCATCGACCGCCCACAGTGTGGACACTCGGGTGTCGCAGCCGTCCTCTCCACGCGGTCGCGGAGGGCGAACTTCTCCAACTTGAGTACGCCATCGCCAACCTCGCCACAGACCGTCACGCGGTCGCCCGGCCGCAGTCTTCGGACGCGGTCGCGGAATCGCTTGGTGGGCTCGAACGCCACACACTCGATCTCGGCGGTCGCGTCCCCGACAGCGAGGAATACGTGGCCGCCCCGACGCGACTCGGGCTGGCTCGAGACGGTCGCTGTCAGGCGGTAGGCCCGGCCTTCCACTACTTCCATAGCGGCGTCAGCCGGCGAGAGATGGGCGTCCGTCCCCTGGTTCGTGACGAACGTGGCCCGGTCGGCGACCGGCTCGCCTTCGATCGCCCGAGAGACGCGCTCGACCACGCCAGGCTCCTCGCCGCGGATAGCGTGGAGGACCGGACACGGTGTTCGCGGGACGCAGACTGCGTGGCCTTCCTCGCGGTCCACCGTGTCCCAGGCTTCCGGGTAGGCCCGGTTGGCGACGTCGAAGACGGAGTCGTGTTCGACTGTCCGCTCGGTGCCCCAGCGGTCGGGTTCCCGGTATGCGATACACTCGTAGGTCCACTCGTCGAAAGCCCGCCACGCCCCGACCGCGGCTAGCGCACCGATCAGCCCGCGGCCGTTACCGACGGAGACCCTCTCGTAGCCGGCGTCGGCTGCGAGAGTCCGGGCCGTCTCGACGTCGAGTAGATCACTGACCACGTCGCGGGCGAAGTCGGCTACCGCCTCGGGGACCTCGGCCGGGCTCCCTGGAGCGACGACGCCCCCCGGATTCGTTTCCGGATCGTCCGTCCGCGCGGCCGCGAGTTCCACCTCGAGGACGTCCAACGCGAGCCCCGGATCGGCGTCGGTGTGAACAGCGAGCGCGGCGTTACCGCGGGTTTTGTGCTCGACTGCAGGATTACAGCGCACGAGCAGGCGACGCTCGACTGTCGCACCTCGGTCCCCGAGTGTCGCGGCGATTCGGGCGGCGAGGTAGGTCGTACAGAGCCCGCCCTCCCGGGAGTCGGTGTCGTCGAGCCCAATGACCGTCACTGGTTTCACGAGGTGCGCCGGAGCCATGTCGCTTACGGGCCAGCCTGGCCCGAGATGGCACTCCGGTGACAGGCGACCAAATTCCGCGAAATCGCCGGATGCGGGGCCCAGCGACCGGCACAACGTATATATGGACCGCGACACTATGTTTGTCACAGAACAGTATGTCACGACAGGCCCTGGTGGGGAACGTCACCGCCATGCTCGAGGACTCCGGGTTCGTCGTCAGCGAGCGCTGTGCGATCCGGCCCAAGAGCTTCGACGTCGCCGCGCGCCGGGGCAAGGACGTCCTGCTCGTAAAAATCCTCGCGAACATCGACGCCTTCGACGGCTCGACGGGGGCGGAGATGCGCCGGCTCGGGGAGTACCTCCGGGCGACGCCCATCGTGATCGGTCTGCGCACCCGCGACGAGGACCTCAAGCCGGGAGTGACCTACTTCAGACACGGCGTGCCGGTCCTCTCGCCGGACACGGCGATGGACCTGTTCGTGGAGGGGGTCCCGCCACTGATCTACGCGGCGCCCGGTGGACTGTACGTCAACATCGACAGTGACGTGCTCGCGGACGCCCGGGAGGACCGTGACTGGTCGCTCGGCCGACTCGCCCAGGAACTGGGCGTCTCCCGGCGAACCGTCTCCAAATACGAGGACGGCATGGACGCGAGCGTCGAGGTGGCGGCCGAACTCGACGATCTCTTCGACGCACCGCTGACGGCCCCGGTCGACGTCCTCGGCGGCGCCGAAGACGTACGCGAGGAGGGGGAGACGCCGGGTGACCCGGACGTCGATCCGGACGACCGCCCTATCGTCGCCGTGCTCACCAGGGTCGGCTACGAGGTCCACCCGACGGACCGCGCACCGTTCAAGACAGTCAGCGAGGACGAGGAGCGCACCGAACAGGTGCTGACCGGGCACTCGCAGTTCACCGAGGCGGCGGAGAAGCGCGCCCGGATCATGTCCTCGGTTGGCCGGGTGACCCGGACCACGTCGGTGTACGTCGTCGACGAGGCCAGCCGGGAGTCCGTCGACCGGACGGCGATCATCGAGGAGGAAGAGATGGCCGACATCGAAGACCGGATCGACCTCAGGGACCTCATCCAGGACCGCGTCGAGGAGCACCCGGCCTGAAGGAGCACTCTACTTTTCCCGTAGCGGGCCCCTTGAGAACCATGGCAAGTGTGACTGCGGCGGACGCGGTGCGGTACGCGATCGGAACGGAGATGGCTGGTCTCTACGCGATCATCATCGTCGGTTGGCTGGCGCTGACCGCCGGCCTCAGCTTCGCCTGGGACCTGGCGGTCGCCGGCGGCGGTGCCGGCGTCGTCGGGAGCGTCCTGGCAGTAGTGCTCGGCGTGGGCGGCCTCATCGCCGTCTACGCCGGCGGAATCGGCCTGGTATACAAGGTTATCGCGGACGCCAACGCGAGGGCCGCGGCGGCCTAGGCGGTGGCTTCCTTACCGTAGGTCTGTTCGAGGTACTCGACGATATCGTCCGACTCCGGCATGCCATCGATCCCGTGGTCCTCGTCGACGAGCACCGGAACGCCCGTCTGTCCGCTGACTGCCTCCACCTCGTCGCGCTCCTCGTGGCTCGAGGGGACCATATGGCTCTCGTACTCGAGGCCGAGATCGTCGAGTTTCTCCTTCACCTTCGCACAGTACGGACATCCGGCCAGTTCGTACAGCTCTAGCGTTGCCATCACCGCCACCAAGGTGACGGAGCCCCAATAACGCGGTGGTCGACGTGTGGTCAGTTACACGACCGCTCAGCCGACCTCGTCCGCCAGGAGGTCCGACGCGGTGACGAGCGACTCCAGGGCGACGTCGTGTTCGGCCATGGCCTCGGCGGCACCCTCCTCTCTGTCGACCACGACGAAAACCCGTTGGACCGTCGCGCCGGCCTCCCGGAGTGCATCGACGGCGTCGATAGCGCTCTGGCCCGTCGTCGCGATGTCTTCGATGACAACGACCTCTCCCTCGTCGGGGAGGGCCCCCTCGATGCGGTTGCCCGTGCCGTAGTCCTTCGCGGCCTTGCGGACGATGACGTATGGCAGATCAGCGGCGAGCGCGGTGGCCGCGACGAGCGGGACCGCGCCGAGCGCAACACCGGCGAGCGTCTGGCCGTCGAGTCGCTCGGCGAAGGCAGACGCGATGGCGGACAGCGCGGCGGGGTCGGTCTCGAAGACGTACTTATCGACGTAGTAGGAGCTGGTGCCACCGTGTGAGAGCTCGAACTCACCGAACTTGACGGCACCCGAGTCGCGTAGTATCTCGACCAGGGTCGCGGTGTCCATTCGGTCGGGGCGTGGCGGGCGTGGCTCTTGGGCCTGCCGGTCGTGTCCGCGCGGACCGATTGGCCTTTAGGCGCGCCACCGGATCGTAGGGGTATGAGTGACGCCCCTCGCTTCGGCGCGGTCGACGAGCAGTACGACCCCGACGCCGTCGAGGCCCGCGTCGTCGACCACTGGGACGCGGTCGACGCCTACGAGCAGACGGTGGCCCACCGCAGCGACGGCGAGCCCTTCTTCTTCGTCGACGGCCCGCCGTACACCTCCGGCTCGGCCCACATGGGCACGACCTGGAACAAGACGCTCAAGGACGCCTACATCCGCTACTTCCGGATGTGCGGCTACGACGTGACTGACCGGCCGGGCTACGACATGCACGGCCTACCGATCGAGACGCGCGTCGAGGAGAACCTGGGCTTCGAGTCCAAGAAGGACATCGAGGACTTCGGTCAGGATGCGTTCATCCAGGAGTGCAAGAACTTCGCCGAATCCCAGCTCGAGGGCCTACAGGACGATTTCGAGTCCTTCGGTGTCTGGATGGACTGGGACGACCCCTACAAGACTGTTCGGCCTGAGTACATGGAGGCCGCTTGGTGGGGATTTTCCCGCGCCCACGAGCGCGGCCTCGTCGAACGCGGCCAGCGCGCCATCAACCAGTGTCCCCGCTGTGAGACGGCCATTGCCAACAACGAGGTGGAGCGCGAGGAGATCGGCGCCCCCTCCATCTATGTGAGGTTTCCCCTCCGGAATCGGGACGGCTCGCTCGTCATATGGACGACCACACCCTGGACGATCATCGCCAACACCTTCGTGGCCGTCGACGCCGATCTGGACTACGTGGCGGTCGAGGGCGAGCGCGACGGCGAGACCGACCTGATCTGGGTGGCCGAGGCCGTCGCCGAGGACGTCGCGGATCGGGCCGGCTACGACGACTGGGACGTCGTCGACCGCCGCTCCGGGGAGGATCTCGTCGGCTGGACCTACGAACACCCGCTGCAGGAGGAGGTGCCCGAGTATCCCGACTTCGAGGGTGCCGGCGAGGTCTACACCGCCGACTACGTCGAGGCCGACCGGACCGGCTTGGTCCACTCCGCGCCGGGACACGGCGAGGAGGACTTCGAGCGCGGCCAGGAACTCGGCCTCGAGGTGTTTTCGCCCGTTGCCACGGACGGCGTCTTCACGGAGGCCGCCGGCGCCTACGCCGGCTACCCGGTCCGGGAGGCCGACGAACACGTCATCGCGGACCTCGACGAGAAGGGGCTGCTCCTCGAGAGCGAGCAAGGCCACACCATCAACGAGGGCCACTGCTGGCGGTGTGACACGGCCATCGTCCGCCTGGTCACCGACCAGTGGTTTATCACCGTCTCGGACATCCGGGACGAACTGCTGTCGAACATCGACGACAGCGACTGGCACCCCGAGGAGGCCCGCGACGAACGCTTCCGGAATTTCGTCGAGAACTCGCCGGACTGGAACGTCTCCCGGCAGCGCTACTGGGGGATCCCGATTCCGATCTGGACTCCGGACGCGGGTACCGACGAGTCGTTGACCGACGACGATATGATCGTCGTGGGCACTCGTGACGAACTCGCCGAGCGGGTCGATCAGGAGATCGACCCCGAGACCGTCGACCTTCACAAGCCGACCGTCGACGACCTGACCATCACCGAGGAGGGCACGACCTACACACGCGTCCCCGACGTCTTCGACGTCTGGCTGGACTCCTCGGTCGCCACCTGGGGCACGCTCGACTACCCCGAAAACGAGGACCGGTTCGAGGACCTGTGGCCCGCGGACCTCATCCTCGAAGCTCACGACCAGACGCGGGGCTGGTTCTGGTCCCAGCTCGGAATGGGTACCGCCGCGCTGGGCGAGATACCCTACGAGGAGGTCCTCATGCACGGCCACGCGCTGATGCCGGACGGCCGGGCGATGTCCAAGTCGAAGGGCATCCTCGTCGACCCCCAGGAGGTCATCGACGAGCACGGCGTCGATCCGATGCGATTGTTCCTCCTGTCGGTCAATCCACAGGGCGACGACATGCGGTTCTCGTGGGAGGGAACCGAGAACATGCAGCGGGACCTCAACATCCTCTGGAACGTCTTTCGATTTCCGCTGCCGTACATGCGACTCGACGGCTTCGATCCGGACGAAACCACGATCGGCGTCGTCGAACTGGAGACGGTCGATCGGTGGATTCTCTCGCGGCTTCAGGCCGTCGAGGCGGAGATGACCGAGCACTACGACGACTTCCGGCAGGACCGTGCGCTCCAGACACTCCTCGACTTCGTCGTCGAGGACGTCTCGCGTTTCTACATCCAGGTCGTTCGCGAGCGGATGTGGAACGATGCAGACAGCCCATCCAAACGGGCGGCCTACGCAACCGTCTATGAACTGCTGACAGACGTGGTCGCGCTGTTCGCGCCCTTCGCTCCCCACGTCGCCGACGACATCTACGGAACGCTGACCGGCGACCGCGGCCACGACACCGTCCACATGTGCGACTGGCCCGAGCCGACGGAGACGCTCCGGCAGCCGGGCCTCGAGGACGAGATCGCGGTCGTACGCGCCGTGGAGGAGGCGGGTTCGAACGCCCGCCAGCAGGCCGAACGCAAGCTGCGCTGGCCCGTTCCGGAAGTCGTCGTCGACGTGCCGGACGAACGGGTCGCCGAGGCCGTCCGGGCACGCCGGGCGTTGATCGCAGACCGGCTGAACGCCCGCGAGGTGACGGTCGTCGGCACCGACGAGGGCTGGGGGGAGTTGCGGTACTCCGCCGAGGCCGACATGAGCAAGCTCGGCCCGGCCTTCGGCGACGAGGCGGGCGAGATCATGCACGCACTGAACGAGGCGCGGGTCGCCGATCCCACGATCGGCGCGCTCGAGAAGTCGGTCCGCGAGCGATTGGGCCGGTCGGTGGACCTCGACGAGGAGATGGTCGAGTTCGTTACCGAGACCCCCGCGGACGTCTCGGGTACCGAGTTCGAGGCGCTCGGAAGCGCCGGCGTGGTCTACGTCGACACGAGCCTCACCGAGGACATCGAGAGTGAGGGCTATGCCCGCGAAGTCATCCGCAGGATCCAGGAGATGCGCAAGGAACTCGACCTCGACTTGGAGGCGGAGATCGACGTGGAACTGGCGATGGACGACCAGCGGGTCGCGGACCTCGTTTCCCGCCACGAGGCCCTCATCGCCGAGGAGGTCCGCGCCGCGTCGATCGGATCCGTCTCTGACGGCCTCCGAAACCACTGGGACGTCGAGGGTGTCGAGATGGAGATCGCCATCAGTCCGGTCGACGCGCCAGCGGCATCGGACTAACCACTCTCTTGTCTGAGATGCTACAGCCAGATTGGTGCGGGTACCCTCACCCTCGCGGTGAATGGCGCGGTTTCCCGCCTCGAAATACGGGATATTTGCCGATTGACGACCTGTCTGGATGATGGGCCACTGACGGAGCCACACCGCCGTTAC
>CAYUFG010000019.1:21035-22170 GCA_964443815.1 uncultured Halobacteriales archaeon
TCAGAGCGCCGCCGCGACCACTGGCGCGACCGACACCTCGCTCGCTGGGCCTTCGATGGTGTCCGTCGCGACGATCCGGTCGACGCCCGCCCGCGCGAGTTTCGTCCGAGCATTGCCGACGAATAGGCCGTGGACGCACACCACGGAGACACCGGCAGCGTCGCGGTCGGATAGTACAGTGATCGCCTCGCTCATGGTCGAACCCGTCGCGACGATGTCGTCGGCAACGACGATGTCCCGGCCGGCGACCGCAGCGTCGCTCGGCTCGATGTCGACGGCGTCTCCCGATAGCCGCGTCTTCTCGAAGTAGTCGACCTCCCCGACGCCGTAGGCGTCACGGACGGCCGCGGCCACCGCAACGCCACCCTCGTCGGGGGCGAGAAAGAGCGGTTCGTCCAGGTTTGGGGGGAGACCATCGGCGAGCTGGCCGGCACCCGAGAGGCCACTGGCGGGTACGTCGAAGTAGTCACAGACCGCCGGTTCGTGCGGGTCGACGGTGAGCACGCGGTCGGTCCCAGTCGATATGGCTCGGGCCACCGCGCGCGCGGACACCGGCTCGCCCGGCTCGAACGCCCGATCCTGTCTGGCGTAGCCCATGTAGGGAAGCACGGTAGTCACGTCGCCGGCGCCGGCCTCGCGGACCGCATCTTGGAGTTGGAGGAGTTCAACGTGAGCGCGGTCGGAGACCGTCGAGCCGACAACCACCGCCGACTCGCCCGGATCGGGAACCTCGACCTTCGTCTCGCCGTCCGGGAATCGATGATACTCGACGGCCGCGATCTCCCGGCCGGTCTCGGCGGCGAGTGCCGCGGCGAGGCCCTGCGAGGCCGACCCGGGAACGAGCATGTGCGGCCGGTCGCCCGCCGCCCTAAACCCTGTTTCGGTGTGGGGTTAGCTCTCGAGTGCGTCGGGTGAAAGTCGTGCGTACCGGAGGACGGCGTCAACGGTTGCGTCAGACAGGGCGGCCTCCTCGCTGATGCCTCTCCCAGCGGGAGGGTGGAGCCTTTCGCGGACGAACCACTCGGCGACTGCCGCCACGCGGGCGTCGTTCTCTGAGTCGAGGCGATGCTGGCCGCTCTTGAGCAACCGGCTCGCCGCCACGACGTCGTACACTAGGTCGGCGAGGGCCATGGCA
>CAYUFG010000019.1:22270-24186 GCA_964443815.1 uncultured Halobacteriales archaeon
GTCCACGGCTGCCGATCGACGGCCGGCCCAAAACGATTGGGCCTTCAGGGGACTGCCAGGGCCGTGACGCCGGTCACACCCAGGGTGCGGTGGCGCCAGCCGCCCGTCCCATCTGGCGTGGACCGCGGGTCGGCGTCGACGAGGAAGGTACCCTCGGCGGTGACCGCGTATGCGGCCTCGCCGTAGGCGACGTCGACGACCGGGTCATCCACGGGCAGGTCACAGCGGCGCCACCCATTGCCGGTACGGGTCAAGAGGATGCCACCCTCGATCAGGTGGAGTTGGGACTCGTTTGCTGCCACGCGGTCGGCGGCGCCCTCGCGGACCGTTATCCACTCACCGGCATCGAAGCGGAGGAGGTCACCCGATGCGACCGCGTACGGTCCCGCGGCGGCGATGTCGGTCACGTCCGCGAGTCCGAGTGCCTCGGTGCCCTCCTCGCCCACCCGCAGGACACCACCGTCGGTGGCCAACCACGAGCCATCGAAGCGACGCGGCCCGTTCACATAGTCCATATCGACCCAGCGATCGCCGCGTAGCTCGGCGAGCCGACCGTCGGGAGCCGCCGAAAGCGTGCGGCCGTCGCCCACACCAACCGTTGTGGACTCACCGAACCCCGTCGCGGTCGTTTCCTCGTCCGTGCCGACGTGGACGTCTTCCTCGGTCGCGAGGAGTAGCCGTCCGTCCGCTCCAGCGACGTCGCGGACCGGGCCGGTGTAGGGCAGCGAGATCCGGCCGACCTGGTCGCCCGAGACGGTCACGCGACAGCAGCCAACCTCGCTGGCGGCGTACGCGACGGTCGTCTCGCGGGTATCCGCATAGACTCGCTTCTCGGAGAGCCCGATGCCGTCGTCGCTCATCAGAGGGCGGTTTTGTACGCCTCGAGCGCCGCCTCGATATGTGTCTCGGTGTGGGCGGCGGAGACGAACTGACTCTCGAACTGGTTGGGCGTAAGGAAGATCCCTTCGGCTTTCATCGCGGGCCAGAAGAGCCGCTCCCAGCGTTCCGTCTCCGCTTGCTTCACGTCCGTGCCGTTCTCAGGCGGGCCGGCCCCTTCCCGGGTAAATATGACCTTGAACATCGAATCCGTCCCGACGACGGAGTAATGGGGCGCCTCGTCGGCGACGACGTCCTCGATCCCGTTTCGGAGTTGCTCACCGAGGTCCGCAACGTGGTCCCAGACGTCGTTCTCGACGGCGTACTCGAGCGTGGCGAGCCCGGCGGCCATGGTGACGGGGTGACCCGAGAACGTCCCCGCCTGGAACACGTTGCCGGCGGGTGTAAACGACTCGATGATCTCGGCTTTGCCGCCGACCGCGCCAACCGGGAACCCGCCGCCGACGATCTTGCCGAAGGTGGTGACGTCCGGGGTGACGCCGAATTTTCCCTGAGCGCAGGCCGGGCCGCCGACCCGGAAACCCGTGATGACCTCGTCGAAGACCAGGAGTGCGCCGTGGTCCTCGGTGATCTCTCGGAGATGCTCGAGGTAGCCCTCGCGGGGCTCGACGATTCCATAGTTGCCGAGGATCGGCTCGGCGAGCACGGCGGCGATCTCCTCACCGTGACTCTCGAAGGCACGATCGATCGCGGCCGTATCGTTGAACGGGACTGCAATCGTCGACTCGGCGAATGCGTCGGGAATGCCCGGGCTGGAGGGTGCGGTGTGGTCGCCCTCGCCCTCGACGAGCGTGCTCTCCTGAGCGCCGTGGTAGCCGCCCTGCATGACGACGATTTTGTCCCGACCAGTGTACCCCCGTGCCAGACGGACTGCCGAGACCGTAGCCTCCGTGCCCGAGTTGACGAAGCGGGTCATCTCTACGCTGGGGACGTGTTCGGCGACGAACTCCGCCAGTTCAACCTCGACCTCGGTGGGGGCGCCGTACATCGGTCCCTCGGCGGTGTGGCGCTCGACGGCC
>CAYUFG010000020.1:0-23913 GCA_964443815.1 uncultured Halobacteriales archaeon
CTCGCCCACGCCGCCTTCCGCGAGGGCGAAGTCGCCGCCGAACGGATCGCCGGCGAGCCCGTCGCACTGGATCACCAGGCCATGCCGGCTGCGGTGTTTACCGACCCCGAAATCGGCACCGTTGGGTTAACCGAGGCCCAGGCGCGCGGCGAGGGATTCGATCCGGTCGTCGGCGAGATGCCGCTCCGGGCGTCAGGCCGGGCGATGACGCTCGAGGACACCGACGGCTTCGTCCGACTCGTCGCCGACGGCGACGCCGGCTTCCTCCTCGGCGCGCAGATCGTCGGCCCCGAGGCCTCGGAGCTGATCGCCGAAGTCGGCCTGGGGATCGAGATGGGGGCGACATTGGAGGACCTCGCCGCGACGGTACACACCCATCCGACGCTGTCCGAGGCCGTCCACGAGGCGGCACTCGGGGCCCTGGGACACAGCATCCACTACTGACGTCAGGGGTCGCCGGTGGCGGCACGTTCAGCCATCATGTCCGCCGCCGTGGCAGCCCAGTTCCCACGCACGAAGCCCGCAGCCACGACGAGGGCCCAGCAGGCGTAGCTGAGGATCACACCCGCGTAGACACCGACCAGACCGAACCCGAGGGGAACCGCCACGACGTAGGCGAAGCCCAGCATGAACCCGACCGTCCCGAGAAAGCGCGCGTAGAATGGCGTCCGGGTGTCGCCGGCGCCACGGAGGCTGCCAGCGAGGGGAAAGAAGACGCCGAAAAAGCCCATTGAGACGCCGAATACCCGCGTGAAGGCGGTAGCGTGGTTGATGGTGATCGGGTCGCTCGTGAAGACCCGCGCGAGCGGGTCGGCGAGGACGAAAAGGACGACGCCGGCGGTCGACAGGGTGAGCACGCCCAGGCCCATGATCGCGAAGCCCGCGAACCTGGCACCCTCGGGGTCTCCCTCGCCCAGAGTCTGACCGACGACGATGCTCGCGGCTGTGCTGAGGGAGCGGTACAACGGCCCCGTGAGTTGCTGGTAGATCCGACGCCCGATGTGGTAGGCGGCGTTGACCTCCGTTCCGAAAGTCAACAACAGCGCGTTGAACGGGAAGTTGGCGAGTGACGTGCTCATGCCCTCGGCGACGTTCGGTAGACTAACGGCCACAAGTTGGCGGGTGACCGTGAACGAGCGGGGCCGGGCAAAGGACAACGCTGTCACCGGACTCGCGACGGCCGCCGTGATCGCGACCGCCTCGAACGTCCGGCTCACCGCAGTCGCGAGGCCGACACCGACGATCTCGAGTCGGGGAAACGGGCCGACGCCGAGTCCCAGCCCGACGGTGAGACAGACGTTGAGGACGTTTGCGCTGCCGTTAACGAGCATCGGGGTACGGGTGTCGCCGGTCCCCTGGAGCGAGCGTGCGCCGACGAGGCCGACGATGCGCATCGGCGAAGCCGCGAAGACTATAGCTAGGTACGCCCCGCTCATGGCCACGACGGCTGACTCGGCTCCGAGGATCGCGATGAGGAAATCGGCCAGGGTGACGCCGACGAGGATCAAAGGCAAGCCAACGAGCAGGGCCAAGAGGAACGCCTGCGTGATGGCGCGGTCGCGAGTCGCCGTGGCCGCTCGACCGGTGTCCTGGCTGGAGAGTGCAATAGCGCCGGTGCCGAGCCCGAGGCCGAGTCTGAGGGGAACCTGCGCGTAGAGGTCGGCGAGACCCACGGCCGCAACCGCGGCCGGCGAGAACAGGCCCGTGACGAGGAGGTCGACGGTCCGCATCAGGGTCGTGAACGTCTGCTGGACGGCGATGGGCCAGGACAGCGCGACCGTGCGTCGCCAGAGCTGGCGGACGCGGCGGGCCTCCATACGGCCGCGGAGACGGCCACGGCGAGAAAGAGTCTACCGGTGGCTGCGACCCCGGCTACTGGGCGGCCTCGAGCCAGAGTCGGACGCGACCGCGCGGCGCATCGGTGACGTCAGCGAGTTCCGCCACGTCCCGCCGTCGCAGCGCCGCGATCGTTTCGATGCCGGCGGCTCCGAGCCGGCGAGCGTAGGTGGGGCCGATGCCCTCGAGGGATTCGACCGGTTGTGTCTCGCCCTCGGCGGCGGTTGTCGCCCCGCCGTCAGCCGAGACCTTCCGAGCCCCGCGTCGGGCGACTGCGTCGACTGTCGCTCGGGCGCGGTGCCGGTCCTGGTCGCTCCGGGCGGCCAGCCAGTCGGCGACGTCGGGCCAGAGGTCGGCGTGGGCGTCACGCGAGACCGAGAGACCCACGTGGCCGACCGGGAACTCGACGACGCGGCCGTCGGGGTGGCCGATGGCGTCGGCCAGCGGTCGTGTCGAGTCGGGCGGGACGAGTTCGTCGTCCTGACCCACCAGGTGCTGGTGTGGGACGTCGACGGCGGACAGATCGACGTGGTCGCCACCGACGGTAAGGGTGCCAGCGATCAGTGCGTTCTCCCGGTAGAGGTCGTCCACAAACTCCCGGAAAACAGCACCGGCGAGGTCGACGCCGTCCCAAATCCACCGCTCCATCCGCAGGAACGTCGCCACGAACTCGGGGTCGTCCGCGTGGTCGTACAGCCGCGCGAGTTTGCCGACCGTGTTCTGGACCGGATCGAGCATGGCAAAGATCGTCGCCAGCACCTCGCGGGGCACGAGACCGTTCGCGTCGACGACGGCCCCGGGATCGATATCGGTCGCCCACGTCTCGAGGACACCGCCGCTACCGTCGAAGGCGATCGGCGCCGCCACCGTCGTCAGCGACCGGAGCGGGCCATCGTCGAGCGCCGCGTAGATGGCGGCCATCGTCCCACCCATGCAGTATCCGAGTAGGTGACAGTGCGTGGCACCGGCGTCCGCGAGGGTGGCGTCGACGCAGTTGTCCAGAAAGCGCCCGACATAGTCCGCCAGGCGGAGGCTGCCGTCGAGCCGACCCGGCTCGCCCCAGTCGATCAAGTACACCGAGAACCCCGCCTCGAGCAGCCGTCTGACGACGCTTCGATCCGGCTCGAGGTCGAGGATGAACGGGCGGTTGACCAGCGCGTAGGCAACGAGAATGGGCGTCCGGTGGCGCCGTTGGTCCGGCTCGTACCGGTGGAGTTCGAGGTGGTGCTCCGCGTAGACGACCTCGCTCTCGGTCTCGCCTACGGCAGGGATCGGACCGGGATCGGACCGGACGTCGTTGGGGCTCACGGCCGCCACCCTCCCGTCCCGACCTGGCCGGTCGCAGGCATCGATCCACCCTACCCCCGGCGCAGCAAAAGTCCTGATGGTCAACAGCGATCGACGAAGTTCCGGAGGATCCGCAGGCCGGTCTGGCCGGACTTCTCCGGGTGGAACTGCGTGCCGAACACCGTCCCCGATTCGTCGGCGACGACGCTCGCGAAGTCCGTCCCGTAGTCGGTCGTCGACACGACGGCGCCGTCAGCCGCCGGAACCGCGTAATAGGAGTGCACGAAGTAGGCGTACTCGTCGTCGACACCGTCGACAAGGGGGTGGTCGCGTACCACGTCAAGTTCGTTCCAGCCCATGTGAGGGACCTTGACGTCGCCGCGGAACCGCTTGTTCGTGCCCGGAATGAGTCCAAGCCCCCGGGCGTCGCCCTGCCCCGCGTGGTCGGCCTCCTCGCTGGTCGACAGCAGCATCTGCATGCCGAGACAAATGCCAAAGAGTGGCGTGTCGGACTCGCCGACGTCGAGCAGCGTCTCCCGCAGGGGTTCGGCGTTCTCCATGCCCTCACTGAAGGCGCCGACGCCGGGAAGGACGACGCCGTCGGCTGCCCGGATCGCCTCGGGGTGGTCGGTGATGTCGACGGTCGCGTCGGCGCGTTCGAGCCCCCGCGTCACGCTGCGGAGGTTGCCGAGGCCGTAGTCCACCACGGCGACCGTCGGCTGGCGCGTCGCGGTCATCACCGGAATATCGGCGTGTCTTCCATAAGTGCGTTCGTGTTTGGCCGACGAGGGCTGGCCGGGATACCGCCTCGACTCCGGTCGACGGACGGCGGGGGTATTACCGATTTCTCGAGAGGAAACGATGGGGTCGGTCGAACCGGGGTCCGGAAAACCGATAGAGGGCGACCGGGAACCCCCCTTCATTTCACCTCCAGTCCGCTATACTAAACTTCTTAACGTAAGCCGAGGAAGGCCCGGGTGTATCTGAATGGCCACCGCCGAGAACACCCAGCTGGTCGACCGCTTCCAGACCTTCTATCGGGAGTACTACAAGGACGCGCTCGGCGAACTCGCCCGCCAGTATCCCACGGGCAAGAAGTCGCTCGTCGTCGAGTGGCACGACCTCTACCAGTTCGACCCGGATCTGGCCGACGACGTGCGCTCCCAGCCCGGCCAGCTCCGGGAGTACGCCGAGGAGGCACTCCGGCTCTACGACCTGCCGGTCGACGTCTCGCTGTCGGAGGCCCACATCCGCATCACCGGCCTGCCCGACACGACCGATATCCGCGACATCCGGGCGGACCACCGAGGGCAGCTCATCGCTGTCCAGGGTATCGTCCGGAAGGCGACGGACGTTCGGCCGAAGATCACGAACGCCGCATTCGAGTGCCAGCGCTGTGGCACGCTCACGCGCATCCCGCAAGCCGGCGGGGATTTCCAGGAGCCCCACGAGTGCCAGGGTTGTGAGCGCCAGGGGCCTTTCCGGGTCAACTTCGACCAGTCGACGTTCATCGACGCCCAGAAAATCCGCGTCCAGGAGTCGCCAGAGGGGCTGCGCGGCGGCGAGACACCCCAGGCCATCGACATCGGCATCGAGGACGATATCACCGGCGACGTCACCGCCGGCGATCACGTCACGGTTACGGGCATCCTCAAGCTCGACCAGCAAGGCAACGACCGTGAGCAGTCGCCCATGTTCGACGTCTACATGGACGGCATGACGGTCGAGATCGAGGACGAGCAGTTCGAGGAGATGGACATCACGGACGAGGAGAAGGCCAGGATCGTCGAGCTATCGAACGATCCCGACATCTACGAGAAGATGGTCGGCGCGATCGCGCCGTCGATCTACGGCTACGAGGACCAGAAGCTGGCGATGGCCCTGCAGCTGTTCTCCGGCGTCACAAAACACCTCCCCGACGGATCGCGGATCCGGGGCGACCTGCACATGCTGCTGATCGGCGACCCCGGGACGGGGAAGTCCCAGTTGCTCCAGTACGTCCGCAATATCGCGCCCCGATCCGTTTACACCTCCGGCAAGGGCGCGTCGACGGCGGGACTGACCGCCGCGGCCGTGCGCGACGACTTCGGCGACGGCCAGCAGTGGACGCTCGAGGCCGGCGCGCTCGTGCTCGCGGACCAGGGAATCGCCGCGGTCGATGAACTCGACAAGATGAATCCGGAGGATCGGAGCGCGATGCACGAGGCGCTGGAACAGCAGTCGATCTCGATCTCCAAGGCGGGGATCAACGCGACGCTGAAGGCCCGCTGTTCGCTCTTGGGCGCGGCAAACCCGAAGTACGGCCGGTTCGACCAGTACGAGCCCATCGCCGAACAGATCGACCTCGAACCCGCGCTCATCTCACGATTCGACCTCATCTTCACCGTCACCGACGAGCCGAACGAGGAGCGGGACGCGGAACTCGCGAATCACATCATCAAGACGAACTACGCGGGCGAGCTGAACACGCACCGCGAGCAGATCACCGCCTCGAACCACGGCGCCGACGAAGTCGAGGCGGCAACCGACGACGTCGCGCCGACGATCGAGCCGGAGTTCCTCCGGAAGTACGTCGCCTACGCGAAGCGGACCTGCTTCCCGACGATGACCGAGGCGGCGAAGGCCGAGATACGCGATTTCTACGTCGATCTCCGGGCCCGCGGGGCCGACGACGACGCCCCGGTCCCGGTCACGGCCCGAAAGCTCGAGGCGCTGGTCCGCCTCTCGGAGGCGAGCGCGCGGGTCCGGCTCTCGGACACCGTCGAGGTCGAGGACGCCCAGCGGGCGACGGATATCGTCCTCTCGTGCCTCAAGGAGATCGGCATGGACCCCGAGACCGGCCAGTTCGACGCGGACGTGATCGAGACGGGGACGACCAAGAGTCAGCGCGACCGCATCAAGAGCCTCAAGGCCCTGATCACGGACATCGAAGACGAGTACGACGAGGGCGCCCCGGTGGACGTGGTCATCGAGCGCGCGGAGGAGGCCGGCATGGACGCGGGGACCGCCGAACACGAGATCGAGCAGCTGAAACAGAAAGGTGAGGTGTACGAGCCCCGGACGGACCATCTCCGCACGACGTGAGGCCCCCGGCGAACTGTGTCGGGCCGTGACGACCCAGGGAGTGGTCTGTCCATCACCATCGCCACACCAGACGAGGTGACACCGTGTGCGTACGGCGGCGTGCGGTATTCGACTCCGACCCGATCTGCGTCCGTGACCGTACCGCCGATTGCGGCGACCCCGCCTACTTCCGTAATTACGGCTGCCTCGACGCCGAGGGATTGGTGACCCGCACGGCCTGTAAGTGGTCGCCGGGGTGTCGGACCCGACCAGTACGTTCTTGCCGATTCGGGGCCTCACGCAGGTATGATAGGGGCCGAGGCGGGCCGGGGGGCGGCCTGATGGACCGTATCTCCGCGCTGCGCAACGTGGAGGAGGCCCTGACGGCCTTCGAGGACGACGAGTTAACGCTACCGGAACTCGAGCGAGAGGTCCGAGGCGTGCTGCGAACCTACGCGACGGACTTTTCCGAGGACCAGCACCCCTACCGAGCGACCGGTGACGCCGAGGCCGCGGGGCTGGTCGTGCTGGCGGAGACCCGGGCCGTGGCCCGCGAGCGAATCCGCGAGGTCGTCGGCGAGGACGTCAGGTTCGAAGTCGAGCGGACGGACGAGTGACAGGAAGGAATTTACCGCGGCCCGCCAAAGAGTGACCAATGGGTGGGATAGCCGAGGCGGTCGGCGACGCCGCCTCGATCCTCCTGCAGGCGCCGTCGATGGGCGGCTCCCGCGATCACTGCACGGACCTGCTGACCGCCGACGTCGACCCGGCCGGCGTCCTGTTCGTCACGTACACCCGCGACGCGACGGACTGTCTCGACCAGGTGGACGGCCTGACCGACATCCGGGTCGGCGTCGTCATTGTCGGGGACGGGACGACCCCCGAGCGGAGTGAGGCCGAGACGAGAAGGGTCCCCTCTGCGAGCGATCTGACTGGGCTGGGCATCGAGATCGACGACGTTCTCGGCTCGTGGGAGCCGCCGGTGACGGTTTGCTTCGACTCGCTGACGTCTATGCTCCAGTACGTCGAATTCGAGACGGCCTACGAGTTCCTCCACGCGACGACCGGACGGTTTTACGCCGCCGACGCGCGGGCCCACTACCACATCGATCCGGCGGCCCACGACCCGGCGCAGGTGGCGGGAATCACCTCGCTCATGGACGCCGCCATCACGGTCGAGAACGACGAGGCGGTGGTCCGGACGCGAGACCTCATGACGTAGGTAGTTTGAAGTGCGATGTGGGTGTGATCGTCCCACGGGGGGAGCCGATGCTGCTCGTCATCACGTACTCGCAACCGGCGCGACAAGCCCTGCGCAACGCATGTAACGCACACGACGAGATGGTCGTCCGGCGCCTCGGCCGGGCGGCGCTACTCACCGAAACCGAGTTCGGCGCCTTCCAGGCGCTCCGATTGCGCGAGCAGTTCGGTGGCGCGGTCCAAGTCGAGCGAACCCGGCCGCTCAACGAGTTCGCGGCAGTCCCCGACCCGGTGCGGAATGCAGCGGCCGCATACGCGAACCGGGATGTGGCCGCGGTCCCGTACGAGAAGTTTGCGGCGGGGACCGATCACCCCTCCCCGGCGGCACTGAAAGGGGCAGACCTGTGATCTGCCGCGTCGGCGACCGCCGGCTCTCCGGATCGGCAGTCTCGCTCCGAGGAGGCCTCGACCCGGAGCGGGTCGCCCGAGCCGTCCGAACCGGTGCGGATCGCACCGCCGACCCAGCCATAGAAATCGATGCGGCCGACGCGGGTCCACTCCACGAGCACGTCGGCTGCATCCACCCGTCGATGTCGCTCCGGCCGAGGACGGCACTCGCGACCGCGGCTCGATCGCTGGGCTGGTCGACTGACGTCGACGACGAGATCAGGTCACTACGGTCCGCGGTCACCCAGGCACCGACAGGCGACGTGCCCGACGGAACTGACATCCGTCGGCAGGTGGCCGAGACCGAGGCGAGCGTCCAGCGGTGGCGGGAGCGGGTCGCGGCCGCCCGAGGCCGGCAGGACGTGGGCGAGGGCGACGTCGAGGCGGCAGTTCGGTCGCTTTCGGAGGTGGAAACCAGCCTCGCGGCCGCTCGCGAGCGACGAGAGCGCCAACGGAAGGTGGCACGCGACGGACGCGACCGCCTCGAAGCAAAGCTGTGCCTGCGTGACCGCCTGGGCAACCTCGAGCGACGGGCCCGCCGTGCTCTCGTCGATCGGGCCCGGAACCGGTACGAGGATGCGTTGCGGGCGGTGCCGAGCCTCGCTGAACCCGACGATCCATTCGATGCGGCCGCGGACGCGATGGCGATTGCAATCGCCCGCGTCGGACGCCTCCGGGCGCCCGTCGTCGTCGCGACGGGCCGGTTCCGGCATGCCGGGCAGGCGGCAGACTGGCTCGACGCCCCGGCCGTCCACCTCGATCGCTGACACGGAAGTCGCGACGGACGGCCCGTGTCGAAGATCGAGGACAGGGTGCTCAGGGAGTCGAGATCGACGCTGGTCGCGGCCAGGCTCGTGAGCCGATCCAGGGTGCACCGGTCACCATCATCACTCGCTCGACGGCGGTCGTCAGGGCACGGGCGTCCGGCAGGCCGAGTGCACAAATCCCGCCATGGGAATCGGGTGCGCACCTCACGCGTCGCAGGTTGAGGGCGTCTCGTCAACCGTCAGCGCGGTGTAGGTCCGCCTGATCGTCACCGGCGTCACGTCCGCTACGGCTGCGGCCTCTGCCTGAGTCAGGTCTCCGCCACGCTGTTCGCTGGCGGTGTAGAGACACGCCGCCGCGATCCCGCATGGGTTGCGGCCGTTGTCGATGCCGGCTTCCCTGACGCGTTCGACGAGGGCGGCAGCACGCCGCTCCACCTCACTCGGGACGTCGAGCTTGCTGGCGAAACGCGGCAGGTACTGTGCGGGGTTGATGGGTCCGGTGGACAGGCCGAGCTCCCGGTTCATCGCGTCGTATGCGGCGTCGAGTTCGGCGCGGTCGGCCTTCGAGACCGTCGTGACCTCCTCGAGCGTCCGCGAGACATCCGAGACGCGGGACGTCGCGTAAACGGCCGCAGCGGCAAACCCCTCGATGGAGCGGCCCTGGAGCAACGCCGCGTCCTGTGCCGACTCGAAGAGCACGCAGGCGCGTTCCTGGACGTGTTCGGGAAGGTCGAGCACCCCCACGATTCGGCGGATCTCGGTGAACCCGTAGACACGGTTGCGCTCGGTCTTCGAGCGGATCTGTGTGCGCTTGTGCTGGCGGCGAAGTCTGACGAATTGCCGGCGTTTCCGACCCTTCAGCCGGGTCGACCGGCCGATCTCGGTGGAGAGGCCTTGGTCGTGGCGCGACCGCGTCAGTGGGGCGCCGGTGCGCTCGGGATTCGTCTCCTCGTCGGCGAAGGTGCGCCACTCCGGCCCTGGATCGATCGCATGTTCGTCCACTACGAGCCCACATTCCCCGCAAACCGTCTCGGTATCGTCGGACTGTAATCCTCCATCACACTCCGGACAGCGTCGAGCACGTGTCGTTGCCATCCTACGCTGAGCTACGGCTGGATTGGCGGTTAAACCGGGGTCGGTTCGGGCGTGATGAGCGCGCTCGCCGGCGGTAAACCGACCGGTTACCGGTCGGTTGGTCCGGTCCCCTCGCCCACTTCAGGCTACCAACGGCCCACACACTTTTTTGGCGAGGTGGACCAAGCTACGACCGATGGGGTTGGCCGATCTGGCCGAGGGGGTGCGAGTTACGGAGACCCAGCGCGAGCGGGGCGTGGCGGCCATAAACCGCACCGGCGACACGCTCGCGGACCGGTTGTCCGAGTGCGAGGGAGATCTCCCAACCGACGCGGCGACGGCGGCAGCCGTCGTCGAGCGCTACGCCGCCGGTGGGAGCATCGGCCAGGCGGCGGCCGTGGCGGCCGTGCCGGAGGTGACGGCCGCGAAGGTACTCCACCTCGTCGGGGAGACGGTTTCGCCGCTGTCGCCGACCGGCCGTGCGGTCGTTCGGGATTGGATCGCGGGAGACTTACCACGAAGTGAGGCGCTTTCGCTGACGCGCTCCTCGCCGGCGACCTTCGCGCTCGCGGCGTACGTAGAGACCCACGAGCCCCTTCCGGCGGCCCAGGCTGCGGTCGAGGCCGCGTTCGATCGGCAGGCTGGAACCAGCTCGGGTGGGGCGGAGCTCAGCTCGGCGATCGAACCGCCCGACGAGCTACGGTAGCCGTTCGAGGTACGCCTCGAGGCCGTCGACGTCGTCGAATTCGATCGCCAGTTCGGTGTCGAGCACGGCTTGGACGGCCTCAGCCACCGGCAGTGCGATCGTCGAATCATCGTGGAGACAGCTCGGACAGGCGCTCGGGTCGACGACGGCCGTCTCTGGAACCCGACCAACGGCGTCCTGCAGCACGTCGGGTTCATCGCCTGCGAACGTCGCGACGAGGGTGTCCGCCTCGGTTCCGACATCCTCGAGCACCGCGGACATCCGAGCAACGCCGTCGGCTCCGCGTCGGGTATCCGGCGCGACCAGCGCCACCAGGTCGCAGGCAGTGACCGCGGCGACCGCCTGGTTGGCTGCCACCGGCGGCGTGTCCACGATGACGACGTCGTGAAACATGCCCGCCGCGGCGATCTGGCGCTCCAAGCGCTCGGCGGCGCCGGCGGTCTTCGCGCGGGCCACCCGCTCGAAGGGGGCCCGCGCTGGCGCGGCGGCGAGGGTTCCCCTGAGGTCGGTCACGAGCGGCGTCAGCGCCGACTCGAGATCCGCGTCGTCGGCCGCGACCCGAGTGATATCCGTCTCGATGCGCCCGGCGAGGTAATCGGCCAGGCCCTGGGTCGCGAAGGCGGCGTCGAGGATGGCAACGTCCCGACCGTCCCGGGCCAGCGTGGCCCCGAACTCCACGGCTGTCCGGGTCGTGCCCGCGCCCCCAACCGCCCCCACCAGGGCGAGCGTCTGATACGCCACGGTCTCCTATGAGGCGGCCTGGGCCGTAAAGCTCCGGGTGGACCGGCAGATTCTTTTCGAAGCGCGGCGGAGCGGTCACATGGTGGACATCGCTGCGCTGTTCGGCATCGGCTTCCTCGCCATCTGCCTGCTCATGACGGCGGCGCTGACGTATTTGGGCGTCGCCGAAGGGGAGTTCGACCCAGCGGCGTCGGGTTCCGACGAGGAAGCCACTGACGAGACCGCGTCGACCGCCTGACTCTCAGAGGGCGGCGCCGATCTCCGCTTCGAGGTCGTCCATCTCCGCGTCGTTTAGTTCGGGACGATCCGCAAAGAGGCCGTGGATCGGGCCCGCACCATCGCCCGGCCACCGCGGAACGACGTGGACGTGCAGGTGTGGGACCTCCTGGCCGGCCGCCTCGCCGTTGTTGACGGCGACCGTACTCGCCGGGGCGTCGACGGCCGCCTCTACCGCCGGTGTGACTGTGGCGACGGCCCGAAACAGTGCGCCGGCTTCCGCCAGATCGAGGTCGTTCACCCGTTCGCGGTGGATCTTCGGAACGATCAGCGTGTGCCCCCGGGCGAGGGGATTGACGTCGAGGAACGCGATGGCGTCGTCGTCCTCGTAGACGATCCGGCCAGGGATTTCCCCATCGACGATACCACAGAACAGGCAGTCCGCGCTCATGGTCGCCCAGTATCGCGGCGTCGGTATCAAGGTTTGCCGCCGTGGGATCGGGCTACTCAACCACCCTATCGAGGGTCTCGACGATGGCCGCGCGGTACCCCTCGGGTTCGAAGCCCAGTTCGGCAATCCAGACGTCCTGGTAGGAGGGGTGCAGCAGTGGGACGACCGGGACGCCCAGCGTCTCGCTCTGTATCGGCTCCAACACGCGGTCGAGAAATCCGTCGAGTGTGCGGCCGTCGAACGCGAGGACGCTTTCGGTCGCGTGCCGGCCCGTGGGCACGACAGCCCCGGGTTCGACCGTGTCGACCTCCGTGCGGAGGTGCGGGCGGCAGTTTCCGAGTTCCGAAGCCGTGGGTGCGCGGCTGTCCTCGGCGGCGTCGGCGGGGAAGCACTTGACAGCATTGGTGAAATAGCACCGTCGGTGGCCGTAGCCGGCCGCGGCGAGTAACTCCCGGATCCGCCGACCGGAGTGCCGAGAGGTGTACGCGAAGCCGGTCAGATTGCCGCCCCGCCACCGGTCGGCCGCCGGATCGCCGGCGGCTGGCGCCTCGCCGACGACAAGCAGCTCCGCGTCGAGCGGGCCGTTGCCCCACGCGATGCAGTCGCGACGCTCGGCGAGGGCCGGACAGCGCCGACACCCCGGTTCGATCGGGTTGCCTTCCCCCGGTTCGGGAAACCGGACCATCGCCTCACTCGGGGGCCGAGGCGGCAAGTTTGTCGCGATGTCTCGCCTCCAGTTTCTCGAGCTTCGGCGGGATCTGCATCCGGCAGTATGGCTGGTCGGGATGCTTCTCGAAGTAGTCCTGGTGCTTGTCCTCGGCGCGGTAGAACGTCTCGAGTGGGGCGACCTCGGTGACGATATTGGCGTACTCGCCACTGCGCTCGAGGCGGTCGATGGTCTTCTCGACCATGTCGCGCTGTTCGTCGTCGTGGTACAGCACGATCGAGCGGTACTGGCTGCCGACGTCGGGGCCCTGGCGGTTTTCGGTCGTGGGGTCGTGAATCGTGAAGAACACCGATAGCAGGTCGTCGTAGCCGATCGCTTCGGGGTCATACGTGATCTGGACGACCTCGGCGTGGCCCGTACTACCCCGGCAGACTTCCTCGTAGGAGGGGTCGGCGACGTCCCCACCTGCGTAGCCCGAAACGACTGACTCGACGCCGCGAACCCGCTCGAAGGCCGCCTCGACACACCAGAAACACCCGCCGCCGACCGTCGCCTGTTCGCTCATACAGGGACGAGGGGCCCGAGCCGTATAGCCGCTGTGGGGCCCCAGGCGGAACCCCTATGCCGGGGGCGACCACAGCCGACACCGGATGCACGAGTTCGGGTCGAGTGGGGTCCGTGGCGTCGCCTACACGGAGCTGTCGCCCGGGGACGCCCTCGCCATCGCGCAGGCGGCGGGGCACGTGTTTACCGCGAAGCACGTCGCGCTCGCTAGAGATACCCGTCTGTCGGGGGGGACACTCGCGAACGCCGTCGCCAGCGGCCTGGCGAGCGTCGGCGCGGACGTCGACCGCCTCGGCGTCGCCCCGACGCCGGCGCTGCAGGCCTACTGCGAGGTCGAGAGTGTCCCGGGGGTGATGGTAACCGCCTCGCACAACCCGCCGGCATACAACGGCCTGAAGCTCGTCGGGGGCGAAGGAGTCGAGCTCACGCGGGACGATCTCGACGAGGTCGAGCGGGCGATCGCCACGGGCGTAGACCCCGGACCCTGGGACGAAACCGGCGAGACGCGATCGGTCGACGGAGCCGTCCGCCGGTACCGCGAGCAGTTGCTCGCTGCGGTCGACCGGGACGCAATCGCGTCGGCCAATCTCACGGTCGCGATCGATCCCGGCCACGGCGCCGGGGCGCTCTCGAGTCCGGATATCTTCCGGGAGCTGGGGTGTCGCGTCCTGACGATCAACGCCCAACCCGACGGGCGATTCCCCGGCCGGAATCCCGAGCCGGTCCAGTCCACGCTCGGTGATCTCCGGCGGCTGGTCGTGACGAGCGAAGCCGATCTCGGTATCGCCCATGACGGCGACGCCGACCGCGCGATCTTCGTGGACGAGACGGGCGACGTAATTCCGGGCGGCGCGGCGCTCGCGGTCCTCGCGGACGCGATGGTCGAGGCGGGCGACGTGGTCGTCTCGGCGGCGAACGTCTCCCAGCGCGTCGTCGACGTCGTCGAGCGAGCAGGGGCGGAGCTCGAACTGACGCGGATCGGCAGCACGTACCTCATCTCCGCCATCCGGAAGCGGCTCGCCGCCGGCGACCGCGTCCCGATCGCCGGCGAGAATAACGGCGGCATACTCGTTCCCGACTACCGCATCGCCCGCGACGGCGCCTACACCGCGGCGCGGTTCTGTGAACTGTTGGTGGACCGGACGGCCAGCGAGGCAGTCGCCCCCGTCGACGGCTACACGACCGTCCGGCGTGATCTCGAGTATGAGAGCCGGGCGGAGCGAGCGTTGATGCTCGAAGCGATCGAGACCGCGGCCGAGACGTCCGATGCTGAACGCGACGAGACCGACGGCATCCGGCTCGACTTCGGCGACGCCTGGGTGCTCGCCCGGCCGAGCGGGACCGAGCCCGTCGTCCGGGTCTACGCGGAGGCCCGCGAGGCCGACCGTGCGGAGGAGCTGGCGGACTGGCTCGCCGGCGCCGCAGCCGAGGCTTGAGTCACCGCTCGGGATAGTCCTCGAGGGCGGCCTCGAGCTGGTCACGTTCCACCCTGAGCGCCTCGAGTTCCGATGCGATATCGCCGGACTGGAGACGCTCGCGCTGGCCCTCGTCGAGTTCCGCCCGCGCGACCGCCGACTCCCGAAGCCGTTGGAAGTCGGTTCGCTTGGGCAGTCGCCGCACCGGTCTGAGAGCCCCGACAACGTCCGGGGCAAACCGGGCCACGACGCGCTCGGCCTCGCGACAGTGAAATCCCAGTGCCTCCGCTGCGGGGGGCGGCCAATCGACGGTCAGCGGGTCGGCGTCGAGTCGGCTGAGGTACGTCGTGTGTGGACGAACTGCGGTCTTCAGCGCGCCCGGGTCTGAGACGTAGTGGTCGAGTTTCGAGCGGCTGTACTCCGCGTACTCGAGTAGCGTGGGTATCGGTTCCGTCCCCACCTCGGCGGTCTCGACGAACTCCTGGAGGTCCGGCGGCGGCGGCCTGAACTCGATCACGGGAAACTGCTGGGCGTCCGCTACGGTCGCGAGAACGTCGCGAGCGGGGGAGTCGCGCCGGAAGGTATCGAAGGCGTCCCGAACGGCGTCGTTGTAGGCTTCGATCGGCTCGCGAAGGCGGTCGGTCGGTGCGTCGAGGTCGGCGTCCCCGAGGCGCTCGACGCGTTCGAGCGTCTCGATCCGCCCGCGGACGGTGTGCAGCCGGTCCGCGACAGCGCTCCGGGCCGCCCGATACCGTTCCCGAGCCTCGCGACGGTCCTCGAGCCGGCCGGCCAGGTCGGCGACAGGCTCGAGGTTCTCCCGAACGTCGGCGAAGTCGGCCTCCGTCAGTCGGCGCTGCTGGAGCCGGTCGTCACACGCCTCGAAGGTCTCCCGGAGCAGCAGGTCCTCCGGGAGGCGCTCGACGAAAGACTCGATCTCCCCCTGGAACTCGATGAACGTCTCGAAGTCACCGTCGCCCGTCGCGGGCTCCTCGTACCTGGCCAACAGCGCGGTGAACTCTTCGTGGGCGTCAGCGAGTGCCGAGAGGTCGGACTCACCGAACTCTTCGACCCGTCTTTCCGTCTCGTCGAGCTCGTCCGCGGCAGCCCGGAGTTCCACCACGGCGTCTGGCTCCTCAGCCGCGTCCGGCGCCACGCTATTCGTAGACATCCTCTGGATCGAACACCTTGTCTGCGACCTCGTCGCCGTCGATCGTTCGGTAGAAGCACGTCTCATAGCCAGTGTGACACGCGCCGCCGGCCTGGTCGACCAGGTACAGCAGGGCGTCGCCGTCGCAGTCGACACGGATTTCCGAAACCGTCTGCGTGTGGCCGCTCGTGGCCCCCTTCTCCCAGAGCTCGTCGCGGCTGCGGGAGTAGTAGTGGGCCCGGCCCGTCTCTCGTGTCCGCGCGACCGCCTCGTCGTCGACATAGGCGAGCATCAGTACCTCGCCGGAGTCGGCGTCCTGGGCGACTGCGGGGAGGAGGCCCTCGTCGTCGAAGGCCAGGGCGGGGGCGTCGTCGCTCATGAATCGGTGGAGGTCGCTACGGTTTGTAGGTCTTGTCCTAGACGACACCCGCCAGGGTAAGGAAGCCGAAGAGAAGGTCGCCGTACGTGAGGGCGACGACGAGGCCTCCGAACAGCGGGACCAAGAATGGGATGCCCGGCGAGAGCCAGACCGGTTCGTCGTCGGCGAGCCGGTCGAGGCCGGCCCGCAGCGTCTCCGGGTCGGTCCCGTATGCCGAGCCCTCGATATCGGCGAGGAAGGCCGCCGCGCCCCAGGGGTCGTCGACGCCGCCGTCTGTCGCGATGGCACCGTCTCCCGGTGGATTGGGTTCGTCGGGCAAGGTTGACGGATCGCGGTAGCGGTCGGGGTCGGCGCGCAAAGTCTCGTAGTCGAGGTCGCGCCACCGGAGGTACATCCGAAGGGCGTCGAGGTCGAGCCCGCGCCAAGCGAGACTCGCCCGGAGGTCAGCGAGCGACCGGACGTCCCGGAGCCGCCGATCGGGGAACGACAGCAAGGAGCCGTACTCGTCGATGGCCTCCGGTGGGTGGATGGGCCGGCCAACGAACATCGCCAGTGAGAAGTGTCCGCCGATGGCGTTCCGCGCCGCCAGCGCGAGGGGGTATCCTAGCCCCACGAGCACGGTGTTCGAGAGCACCGTCAGCGAGAAGACGCCGAGTGTCGTCTCGACGAGCGGCAGCGACCCCAGCCACGGGAGCGTGTAGTGTGGGTAGGTCGGGAAGAGCAGGGCAACGACGAAGAAGGCCTTGGCGTCGGCACCGCCGAAGGCGCCAAACCGCCAAAACAGGTACGCGAGAGGAGCGACAAGGCCGAGGCTGACCGCCACGCGGATGACGAACAGCCGCCGTTCGTAGGCGAAGGCGTCGCCAAGGAACAGGGCAGCGGCGTCCCACGCCAGCAGTATCGCGGCCAGCGCCGCGATGGGATACCAGGTTTCGTTGGGGACCCGGCGGGTCTCGATGTCGCGCCAGGCGACGTAGCCGAAGACCGGGACGGCGACGAGCCGAAGCAGGTCCGGCAGCGTGGCGACCACACGTCAGATGGGAGGGCGCCCCAGTTAGTGATTCCGGGGCGGTCAGATGACGCGGTTCTGGAGGTAGTCCAAGTGCTTGGCGTTGTAGACGATCTTGACGTGGTCGTCGGCGGGCGAGCCGATGCACGTCAGGCGGACGTTCTTCTCTTCGACCTCCTCGTCGGAGAGGATCTGCTGCATGTCCATGTCGATCTCGCCCTCGAGGACGATCGCCGCACAATTCGCACACGCGCCGGCACGACACGAGAACGGCCAGTCGTAGCCCTGGGCCTCCGCGGCCTCGAGGATGTACTCGCCCTCGTTGACGTCGATCTCGCCGTGGTCTTCCGCGTCGAGTTCTTCAGCTTCGGCCTGCTCGAATAGGTCGTCGGCGTACAGGTCCCAGCCGTGGTCGTCGACGACCTCGTAGTTGAGGTACTCTACGGTTGGCATCGGCAGCGCTTCGCCCGCCGCACAGTTAGACGTTGTTGTTTGTGCGATTCCCGACGATCGATCATGGAACGGACTACTGATCCGCCTCCTCGTCGGTGGGGAGCGAGGATTTGGCGTCCTCCGCAGACCGTTCGACGTCGCTCGCGACGTCCTTGGCGCTCTCCGTTGCCTCTTTCGCCTCCGCGGTCTTTGCCTTGGCGTCGGTGACGCGTTCGGTCGCGTCGTCCTCGGCGGCCTCGGCCGAGTCGGCAGTCTCCACTGCCGACTCGACCTCGTTGGCGGCCGTTTCGACCTCGCTCGCGGCCGACTCCACTTCCTCGGCCGTATCCGCGACTGCCGCGGCCGCGGTCTCGAGCTGCGCGGCGGACTGAGCCACCTCCTGGGTGCCGCGCTCGTAGGCCCGCGCCAGGACGACCAGCTGGACGAGCCCGGAGACCACGAAGACGGCGAAGACGCCGACACCGGCGAGGTACAGGGCCTCTGCCAGCCCGGCCCCGGCCGGAACGATCTCCGAGATCACCAGAGCGTTCGCCACGGCGAGGACCACCGTCAGCGCGATCACCAATCTGACGAATCGCCGATAGGCGCTCGCCGTCGGCCCGAAGACGATGGATTCGAGCGCGTCGGCGGGGCCGTCGTCGAACATAGTTCCGCCTTGCGGCGGCCAGGTATAAGGGTTCGTCCGGAACCAACACGCCTACGGCCTCCCGACGTCGACTCCCGGCCATGTTTCCCACCGTCGAGGTGATCCCCGCCGTGGACATGCAGGACGGGCAGGTCGTCCAGCTCGTCGGCGGCAAGCGCGGCACGGGGACAGCCTACGGCGAGCCCGTCAGGGCGGCTCGTCGGTGGGTCGACGCCGGTGCCGAGACGCTCCATCTCGTCGACCTAGACGGCGCCTTCGACGGCGAGCGGAAGAACGCCAGTGCTATCGACGCCATCCTCGATGCGGTCGACGTTCCGGTGCAGCTGGGTGGCGGCATCCGGACACTCCCGGCCGCGTTGTCCCTGCTGGAGCGCGGCGTCGACCGGGTCATCCTCGGGACCGCCGCGGTCGAACGGCCAGGGATCGTCGCCGACATCGCCGAGGTCCACCCGGAAAGCGTGATCGTCAGCCTCGACTCCAAAAGCGGCGAGGTTGTCGTCTCCGGGTGGACGGAGGGGACCGGCCTCGAACCGGCTAAGGCGGCGAGCCGGTACGCCGACCTCGGCGCCGGCGCCATCCTGTTCACCGACGTCGACGTCGAGGGGCAGCTCGCAGGGGTACGCGCCGACGCCGTCCGGCGGGTCGTCGACGCGGTCGACATTCCGGTCATCGCGAGCGGCGGCGTCGCCTCGCTCGACGACATCCGGGCGCTCGCAGACGCTGGCGCTGCGGCCGTCGTCGTGGGCACGGCGCTATACGAGGGGAAATTTACGCTCGAGGCTGCGATGACGGCCGCGCGGGATTGACGTTCTCCCACGAATGAAGTCGTGGATATTCCACTCGAATCGCTGTAACGAGTCGGACCACCAGGCAGCCGCAATCGACTTGTATCAGGACCGAGACACTCGACGTATGACCGACCGGACGGCCGCGGTGACCCGGGAGACGGCCGAAACCAGCGTCGAGGTGGTGCTGGACGTCGACGGCGACGGCGACGCCACCGTCGACACCGGTTTGCCGTTCCTCGACCACATGCTCGAAGCTGTCGCCACTCACGGCCTGTTCGACCTGACCGTCGCGTGTGACGGCGATCTGGACGTCGACGCCCATCACTCCGTCGAGGACGTGTCCATCACATTTGGTCGAGCTCTAGACGACGCGCTCGGCGAGCGGCGTGCCATCCGACGGTACGCGGATCGGACCGTCCCCATGGACGAGGCGACCGCCGAGGTCGTCGTCGACGTGAGCGGACGGCCGTACTTTGCCTTCGACGGCGACTTCTCGGCACCGACCGTCGGCGGCATGGAGAGTCAACTGGCCGCGCACTTTCTGCGGTCGCTCGCGACGAACGCCGGCCTAACGCTCCATGCGAGCGTCGCGGGCGAGAACGCCCACCACGAAGCCGAGGCGCTGTTCAAGGCGCTCGCGCGGGCGCTCGACGACGCCACCCGGCTTGACGACCGCCGTAGCGGCGCCCCGAGCACGAAGGGCGAGCTCTGACAGATCCGTCCATCGACGGCCGGACGTGGGTGACAGTGGGCGAATCTGCCCAAACGCCTATGCCGAGGCCCGACGAAGCACCGGCCAGTGTTCGACGAGATCATGGAGAAGTTCGCCGACTCGCCCTCCCAGCAGCGGGTCATCCGGCTCCTGCTCGAGCGGGGCTTCTCCGTCTCCGACCAAGGTCGCGTCGTCTCCGGCGGTATCGAGATACCCAACACCGGCATCGCCAGGGAAGTCGACGTCGACCGCCGCGTCGTCGACGCCACCACGAGCGCGATCCTCGAGGATGACGACCTGCGACCGATCTTCCAGAACATCTCCGCCATCCCCAGCCTGATGGACCTGGCGCCGGTGCTCGACCTCACAGTACTGACCGTGGCAGTGCGCGACGCCGAGGAGTCCGGTATCGTCGCGGCAGTCACGAAAGCCATCGCTAGTCGGGACATCTCTATCCGCCAAGTCATCAGCGAAGACCCCGAGTTCACCGACGAGCCCGTTCTCTACGTCATCACCGACGGTGATCTTCCAGGCGAACTCCTCAACGAAGTCCGCGAACTGCCGTTCGTCCGTCGGATCGAACTACAGTAATCAGCCCGTCTCGATCGCGAAGCGGGCACCCCCCGACTCGCTCTCCGTGACCGAGACGTCCCATCCGTGGGCCTCTGCCAGGTCGGCGACGATCGCCAACCCGTACCCAGTCCCACCCTCGGTGGTCGAGTAACCCCGCTCGAAAACCCGGTCGCGGTCGGCCGGCGGGATGCCAGACCCGTCGTCGGCGACGGCGAAACCCCCGTCCGTGTCGCACACACGGACGGTAAGTTCTCGCCCACCGAGATCGGCGGTGTCCTCGCGAGCGTCCGAGGATGGGGTTGTGGAACCGTGTTCCACGGCGTTCCGAAACAGATTCTCCAGGAGTTCCCGGAGTCGGTTCGACTCGGCGGTCACGGTTTCGTCGGTCTCGATCGACAGAGCGGCATCGCCGGTGTCGACGGTCTGCCAGGCCTCCCGGGCGGCCTGGTCGATCGGCACGGACTCGACCGAATCCGGCGCCCGGCCGTACTGTGCCATCGTAAGCAGGTCTTCCACCAGCGTGCTCATCCGGTCGACGGCCCGCTCCGCACGGTCGAAGTGTTCGGAGTCGCCGGTTTCTCGCGCGAGGTCGAGCGACGTCTCGAGGACGGTCAGCGGGTTCCGGAGGTCGTGGGAGACGATCCCGGCGAACTGCTCGAGGCGGTCGTTCTGGCGTTCGAGCGCTCGCTCGCGTTCCTTGAGCGGCGTCACGTCGGAGAGCAGCACCTGTCCCGCAGGCCCGTCGTCGTACGTGATAGGGACCGAGGAGAGGATGGCGTGGCGGGTCTCGTCGTCGTCGGTCACGATCCGTCGTTCGACCGCCTCGACGGGCTCTCGGTTCCCAAGAACTCGTTTGAGGCCCTCGTGTGAAGCCTCGTGTTCGTCCGGGTGGACGAAGTCGCTGGTCGGTCTGCCGACGATATCCGCGGGCTCGTCTACCGCAACCAGATCCGCGGCGGCTTCGTTTGCGTACCGAATGACGCCATCGGCGTCGTATATCACGATGGGCGCAGGTGAGACGTCGAGCAGCCGCCGGTACCGCGTCTCGCTCTCGCGCAGCGACTCCAGGCGGGACTCGCGGTCGGAGACGTCCGTAACAGTCGCGACGACGTGGGTCTCGCCATCGACCTCGACCGGCCCGAGGCTGATTTCGACGGGAACCCGCTCGCCGTCGGCTCTCCTGGCGTACAGGTCGAGGTCGGTGCCCATCGGCCGTGGCTCCGGATCCGTCATATAGTCCTCGCGGAATCGGCGGTGGGCTGCCCGATCTGCCGGTTCGAGCAGCGATTCGACGGCCATTCCCCGGAGATCGTCCGGTGGATAGCCAAGCACCCGCTCGACGTGGTGATTGCACCGGACGATCTTGCCGTCGCGGTCGGCAATCACCACGGCGTCGGGTGACGCCGAAAGCAGAGCCCCCATCTCGTCCATCGGTTGTCCTCCCTACACATTTATCGTTAAAAATTCTGCCGGGCGCGAGAGGAGTTATGGCGCTGGCGGCGGGAACGTGGGTATGCGACCGACGACCTTCCTACGGATCGAGTCGCTCGCACTCGGCCTCGCGGCGGCCGGCGCGTACGTCGCCATCGGCCACGACCTCCTCTTGTTCGTGGGCCTGGTTATCCTTCCCGACGTCTCCATCGCCGGCTATCTGGCCGGTCGACGGGTCGGGAGTCTGTGTTACAACATAGCTCACGTCCTGGTTGGACCGCTCGCGATCCTCGCGTGGGGCCTCTGGGTGGGTGAAGGGCTGGCGATCGCCGCGGGGCTGGCGTGGCTCGCCCACGTGGGGGCGGACCGCGGCATGGGGCTAGGCCTCAAGTACGAGGACGAACCGTTCCGCGAAACCCACCTCCAACACGTCTGACGTACGACCGTGGGTGTTGGGCGTAGGTTGCGCTGTTTCACGAAGTGCCGAGGGCCGGACCGTCCGCTCACGACGATGATCGGAAGGCTGACGGCCCGCGGCCGCCGACCCGGCGCCAGTGAGCGACGAGGTGTTCCGGACCGTGGCGGGTCGTGGCCGGGCCAACTTCGGTGTCCGGGGCTCCGAGTTCGTCGGCCACGTGGCACCGGCGAGGTCGATCGAGGCCGCCGAGGCTGTCCTCGCCGAGGTGCGCGATGACCACCCTGACGCCACCCACGTCGTACCGGCATACCGCGTCCGTGCCGACCCGTTGCGGGCGTACAGCAGCGACGACGGCGAGCCAAGCGGAACGGCCGGAAACCCCACTCTCAACGTACTCGAGGGCAACGAACTCGAGAACGTCGTCGCCGTCGTCGTCCGCTACTTCGGCGGCACGAAACTCGGCGTGGGCGGGCTGGTCCGCGCCTACGGCCGGGCCGTGAAACTGGCCGTCGCCGACGCCGGCACCGAGATGCGGGAACCGCGCGAGCGCTTTTCGGTCACAGTCGACTACGACGACTCCGGGACCGTCCGGGGGATCCTGGAAAGTGCCGGTGCGGAGTTCGAGGCCGACTACACCGAGCGAGTGGCCTACACGGTCGCCGTGGCGCAACCGGATGCCGCATCGGTGCGGGACCGCCTCATGAGCGCCACCGGGGGCCGGGCGGCGATCGACGATGTCTGATTCGTGTGGAACGTCGAGGGCACTCCCGTTTGTCGATTTCCACCCGAAAGGTTGGGGCGGGGCCGCGGCGACAAAGCTTATCTGCGACGGGTTGTAACGCCAGCCACAACCCGGCCCTGCAGTCCGATCGGGACGGACGGGCTCGGAGACCCATGGAAGAGAGTGTTTCCGGATTCAAGACCCGCGGCGGCTGGGTGGACGTCGTCGAGCACGGTGAACGGATCGTTCGGGCGCTCCGAGACATCGTCGAGGAGGGGGACGCGCCGGTCGACGAGGCTGCGCTAGCGGAGTTCGACGAGTGGCGCCCCAAGACTCACGAACGGCTCGACGAGGACGTCAGCGAAAAGACGGCGATGCAGGCGCGGCTCGACGCCGGCCGCGGCGAGAAAGAAGGGAAGAGCCCTGACGACGACCTCCAGACCGCGGGGGAGAAACTCGCCGAGTCCTACGAGCGGATCCGCGACCCCGACGAGGCGGTCGACAAGTGGGGAGAGTCCATCGACTATGTCGCCCGGGCCGCGGACTCCGCGGGCCGGAAGGCCATCCGGAAGGTCGAGGATACCGTTTACCGGAACGTCATGACCCAACTGGCGCCCTACTACTTCGACAACGAGCTGATCAGCGCCAATATCCGGCGCGTTGCCGACGACGACCCGGAGTACGTCTTCGAGGTCAACATCAACGATGACGACCTCAAGATCCGCGTCTCGAACGCGCTCGCGGACTTCGCCGACGTCGACCGGTGGCACGTCTCCGCGCCGAAGGAGACCGAAGCGGCCGAGGCCGCCGAGGGCGTCGTCGTGACCGACCGCGAGCGAGCCCACGACGGGCCGGACGTCGACGAGAAGTCGACGTAACCATAAGGATCCGGCCGCGACAGAGCGCCACACCATGGTCGCCGCCGCGACGCTGGCATTGTTGCTCGTCGCGGCGCTCGCCAGCCTCTTCATGGCGTGGTCGATCGGCGCGGGCTCGTCGGGGTCGACACCCTTCGCCCCTGCTGTCGGCGCCAATGCCATCTCCATCCTCCGGGCGGGCTTTCTCGTCGGCATCCTCGGCCTCGCCGGGGCCGTCCTCCAGGGCGCCAACGTCACGAACGCCGTCGGCCGGGAACTCGTCGTCGGCGAGCCGCTTTCCGCGACCGCCGCCATCATCGGTCTGCTCACCGCGGCGACACTCGT
>CAYUFG010000021.1:0-23519 GCA_964443815.1 uncultured Halobacteriales archaeon
AGAGCGAGGGGATGGACACGGACGAGGGCGGTCTCCGGCTG
This sequence comes from uncultured Halobacteriales archaeon, assembly GCA_964443815.1. GTDB lineage: Archaea > Halobacteriota > Halobacteria > Halobacteriales > Haloarculaceae > CAYLJD01. Next base: position 42 of record CAYUFG010000021.1, read on the forward strand.
TTCGTCCAGCAGGGTGGCTGTGCGGGGCTGTCCTACGGCATGCGTTTCGAGCACGAGCCGGAAGACGACGACACCGTCACCGAGCATCACGGGCTTCGGGTATTCGTCGATCCCGCCAGCATGCGCTATATTGAGGGCTCCGCGCTTGCCTACGAGGGCGGCCTCCAGGGCGCTGGGTTCCACGTCGAGAACCCCAACGTCGTCAGTGAGTGCGGCTGTGGCGAGAGTTTCCGGACCTAATCCTCGAGTTCGAACGCGACGTCCACCTCCGCCTGATACTCCCGTCCGTCGACGCTGGCGATTTCCACGCCGACCTCGTCGACCTCCGCCCAGTAGACGTTGTCGAGCGTCGCCTCCGCGCGGTCCACCGCGTCGTCGACCGCGTCTTCGATACTGTCCTGACTCGTGCCGATGAGGGTGATTTTCTTGAAGACCATGGATAGTCTCGGGTCACTTGGGCGACCCCGCACCTCGAAGAATCGACCGGCCAAGTGATAAAAGTGTGCCAAGTAGTACCATGGTCTGGGGCAGCCGCCGCTTCGGCGCCGATCGATCCACGAAGCCTTAATTGCCACCCGTCCCGGACCCTCGCCATGGACTTCGAATTCACCGAGGAGCAGCGCCTTATTCAGCGGGAGATCCGCAAGCTCTGTGACGATTTCGGGAACGAGTACTGGCGAGAGAAAGACAAGGCTCACGAGTTCCCCTGGGACTTCTTCGAGACTTTTGCGGACGCCGGCTGGTGTGGCGTCACGATACCCCAGGAATATGGTGGGCAGGGGTACGGCTTGATCGAGTCCGCGATCGTTCAAAAGGAACTCGCTCGCTCCGGCGCGGGGACGGCCGGCCTGTCGGTCACGTCCCACCACGTCTTCAGCGCCGCGCCGCTCGTCGAGTTCGGCGACGAGGATCACAAAGAGCGCTACCTCCCGAAAGTCGCTTCGGGCGACGTCATGGTGTGTACGGGTGTCACGGAGCCGAATGCGGGGATGAACACCCCGACGATCGAGACAGTCGCTGAACGAGACGGCGACGAGTACGTTATCAACGGCCAGAAGATCTGGACGTCGAAAGCCCAGGAGGCCGACGTCATCATGCTGCTGACCCGCACCGAACCCTACGATCCGGACAACCGGTTCGAGGGGATGACACTCTTCTTCACGGAGTTCGACAAGGAGATGGACGGCGTCACCGTCCAAGAGATCCCAAAAGCCGCCCGGGGGGCCTCTGACTCGAACGAAGTCTGGTTCGAGGAAGTCCGCGTGCCAGCCGACGACGTCGTCGGCGAAGAGGGGCGGGGCTTCAAGTACCTGCTCTCGTTCGCCAACGCGGAGCGAGTCAACGTGGCTGCAAATTGTGTGGGTGTCGGCCTGGCCGCACTCGACAAAGCCTCGGCGTACGCCAACGAGCGCGAGGTGTTCGGCAACGCCATCGGGTCCTACCAGGGAATTCAACATCCCCTCGCGGAGTCCTGGACGAAGCTCAAGGCCGACGAGGCGCTGCTTTGGCAGGCAGCGACGATGTTCGATAACGACGAGCAATGCGGCGCGGAGGCCAACGCCGTCAAACTGCGCTCGAGCGAAGACGCGCTCGAGGCCTGCCGGCGCGCGGTCACGACACATGGGGGGATGGGCTACGCCAAGGAGTACGACGTGGAGCGATACTGGAAGGAGACGATGAACCACGTGCTCGCACCGGTGACCGGCGAGATGATCAAGAACCACATCGCCCAGGACGTGCTTGAGCTGCCGCGGTCGTACTGACGACTCCCGATATTTATTCCCGAGCGGCCGGAAAGCGGGCCATGGATTTCAGCGAGTCCGAGGAACACCAGCTGATCAGGCGCCAGATCCGCGAGCTGATGGAGGAATACGACGACGATTATTGGCGCGAGAAGGACCAGGCCCACGAATACCCCCACGAGTTCTTCGAGACGTTCGCGGACACGGACTGGTGTGGGCTGACAATCCCCGCGGAATACGGCGGTCAGGGCTACGGTATGCAGGAGGCCGCCATCGTCCAGCAGGAGCTCGCCCGGGGCGGCGCGGCCCAGACTGCCACCTCGATCACCGCCCACCACGTGTACGCGTCCGCCCCGCTCGTCGCGTTCGGCGACGAGGCCCACAAGCAGCGGTACCTCCAGGACGTCGCCAACGGGGACGTCCACATGGCGGTGAGCGTGACGGAACCGAACGCCGGCCTGGACACCTCTCGCATCGAGACGACCGCCGAGCGTGACGGCGATAGGTACGTCGTCAACGGCCAGAAACTGTGGACGACCAAGGCCCAGGAAGCCGACGTCATCATGCTGCTGGTGAGAACGACACCACGCGCAGACGCGGATCGGCTCGAAGGGCTGACGCTATTCTTCACCGAGTTCGACGCCGACTGGGATACCGTTCAGGTTGCAGAGATCGACAAGGCGGGTCGGCACGCGTCGGACTCGAACGAGGTGTGGTTCGAGGACTTCCGGATACCCGCCGAGGATCGCATCGGCGAGGCAGGTGAGGGCTTCAAATACCTTCTCGAGTTCGCCAACACGGAGCGGATAAGTCTCGCTGCCGGCTCAGTCGGTATCGGGCAGGCCGCGATCGAGAAGGCCGCGGACTACGCCACCGAACGGGTCGTCTTCGACGATCCCATCGGCGCGTACCAGGCCATCCAGCACCCGCTCGCGGACTCCTGGAGCAAGCTGGAACTCGCGGAGACGCAGGTTCGCAAGGCCGCCTGGCTCTACGACAACGACGAGGATTGTGGGGCCGAGGCCAACGCGGTCAAACTCCGGGCAAGTGAGGCAGCCGTCGAGGCGTGCGAGCGGGCCATGCGCGTCCATGGCGGCGTTGGCTACGCCGAGGAGTACGACGTGGCCCGGTACCTCCGGGAGTCCTACGTCCCCCTGCTCGCGCCGGTATCCAACGAAATGGTCAACAACTACATCGCCCAGCACGTGCTCGGCCTGCCCCGATCCTACTGAGCCGCGGTCAGGCGGTCGTACTCGTTGTCGGTCAGGTCTATCGACGCGGCGGCGATGTTCGCTTCCAGGTGTTCAAGGCTCGAAGTCCCCGGAATGGGGAGTATAACCGATGATCGCTCGAGCAGCCACGCGAGCGCGATCTGGTAGCGAGTAGCCTCGTGGGCTACGGCGACCTCGTCGAGCACTGCACCGACCTCACCAAGGCTGCCCGCGCCGAGCGGGAACCATGGAATGAAGCCAATACCGTTGGCCTCGCAGTACTCGAGGACGGCCTCGTGCTCGCGGTTGGCAACGCTGTAACGGTTCTGGACAGTCGCGATGTCGACGATATTCCTGGCCCGCTCGAGCTGGTCGACGTCAACGTTCGAGAGACCGATATGCCGGACGAAACCATCGTCGCGCAGTTCGGCGAACGTGCCGACGGCCGCTTCGAGGGGCGTGTCGGGATCCACTCGGTGGTACTGGTAGAGGTCGATTGCGTCGACACCCAGCCGGTCTCGACTCACCAGGCACTGGTTGCGGATATAATCCGGGTCCCCGTGCCGGATCCAGTCGCCGTCTGCATTGCGGAGCAGGCCGGCCTTGGTCGCGAGGAAGGCCTCATCGGCGACTCTCGACTCACGGATGAGCCGCTCGTTTACGCCCGGACCGTACGCGTCGGCGGTATCGACGACGTCGACACCGAGTTCTATCGCCCGCTGCAGGACTCGCCGGGCGTGGGCCTCGTCCCGAGGAGGGCCGATAATGTCCTCACCGGTCAACCGCATGGCGCCGAATCCGAGCCGCCTGACCGTGGCCTCGCCGCCGATGTCGAACGTGTCGGGAGTGGACATGGCGTCGGTGCCGAGCGCGGACGGAAAAACCCCGGCCTCCCTACTCGTGAGCCGCGTCCCACTCCTCGGCCTTGTGGAGGTTGTGACACCGGTTGCACTCGATGCGGCCCATCGAGTCGACGGCGGTGTCGAGCGTCTCGCAGTTCGCACACCAGAAGCCCCACCTGTCGTTCCGGTCACTGTCGAGGTAGACCACGTAAAAGGGCGCCTTGGAGCCGCGTTCGGCTGTAGCCTCGTCCACATAGACAGTTTCGCCCTCGGGGCTCGTGACGGCGTCCATGTGCGGGGTTGGAGCGGGCCGGCAATATGCCTGTCCACCGCGACTGAAAAGGTTCAGGTACGTCCACGTTCTACCGCCGTCCAGATGTCGAGGGTCGTCGTCCCCGTCCGCTATCCACCCAACGATCACTCGTTGTCCACCCTCCGTGAGGCAGTTCGGATCGCGGCGGAGGAGGACGCCAACCTGACCGTCCTGCACGTCGACCAGTTCCACGACAGCTCGAACGTCTCGCGCCGCCAACTCAGACGCGCCTGTGAGGACCACGTCGACGGTATCGAAAACGTCAGCTACGTCGTCCGACGGGGCCTTCTGGTGGAGGAGACGATCCTCGAGGAGATTGCCGCCGAGGAGGCCGACATCGTCGTCATCGGCAAGGCCCAGGCGGGTCGTTGGCGCCGGATGATCCGTCGCCTGCTCGACGATCCGGACATCGAGCACTTCCTCGAGGAGGAACTCGACTGCGACGTCGTCACGGTCTCGACGGACTGACTCAGTCCTCTCCCCGCCGTGGCCGGTCCGAGCGTACCTGTGGTCGGCCGGCAATACCGCCGCCCCGCTGCGTGACCTCGAGATCGCCGCTCGTCTCGTCGAAGATCAGGTGCGAGTGGGGGTAGGCGAATTCGGCGTCGATCTCCCGGATCGCCGCGTAGATCTCCTCCTGGACGGTCGACCTCACGGACTGGATCCGGTACGGTTCGCGCACCCAGAACCGAAGCGTGAGCGAGACGCCGTGGTCGGCGAATTCGTCGATCAAGCAGACCGGAGCCGCCGGATACCGGGAAGCCCCGATGCGGATGCTCGGACCCCCCTCGACGACGGAATCGACGCTGCGCGCGGCCGCCTCCATGCGACGCTGGGCCTTCGGTACGTCGCTCTCATAGGTGACCAGCACGGACAGCGACAGTCGCGTCCGGGGGTCCTCCGCCGAGAAGTTGTAGACGTCCCGCTCCCTGATCGTGCCGTTCGGGATCACGAGGAAGGTGTTGTCTAGCGTGAATATCTTCGTGTACCGTAGCGTGATGTCCTCGACGTAGCCACGCCGGCCCGCCTCGTCCAGCTGAATCATGTCGCCGATCTCGTAGGGTTGATCGGCGAGCAGGAAGACGCCGCTGATGACGCTCCCCACAATCGGCGCGAGGATGACGCCGACGACGGCGGAGAAGACAGTCACCGAGAGGGCGATATCGCCCAGTTCGAGCCCCCAGACGCCGAGGATCACGAGTATACCGATGGTGAAGATCAGCGCCCGGATCCCCCGGATCGCCGTCCGCGTCAGGCTGGGCCGCTGGAACCGCTGGGCGAGTCGACGACCGAACAGCCGGATGATGATCCGGGAGACGCCCCAGGCCATCACCAGCACTAACAGTGTCATCGCGAGCCGGATGCTCCAAAGCGGGATCCAGTCGGGGAGCCACGCTTGAACCGCCTCGCTCGCGGTGGGGGTCGTCGCGAGCGTGGCGGGCGCCATACTCCATCCAGACACCCGCCCTGAAAAAGGATTTCGTCAGTAGTGTTGTACGCCAGCGTCGGTGACGACCGAATCGAGCAGCCGCGTCGGCGTAGCGTCGTACGCGGGATTTTCGATCTCGAAGCCCTCCGCGGGTTCGAGCATCACCTCGCTGGCCGCCCGGAACTCGTTCTCGAAGGCGAAGCCACCGTCGACGATCTTCGCTGCCGAGCCGGCGACGGTGACGGGCACGTCGAGGTCGGCGGCAGTCGCCACGATTGGGTAGGTGCCGACCCGATTGTAAAGTGTGTCCTCGACGATGCAGTCCATCCCCACGACGACACGGTCACACCTGGGGAGGACGTGGCCGGCGGCACCATCGACGATGAGGCTCGTCTCGACGGCCTCGAGTTCGGCGAGTCGGCGAGCCATCTTCCGGCCCAAGTACCGCGGCCTTGCCTCCGTCACGTACACCGTGAGGTCGGCGCCGTCCTCGACGGCGCTCCTGATCCCCGAGAGGACCGTCGTCGAGTAGTCGTGCGTCAGGAGCGTTCCCGCGTCCGGGAGCAACGTCGCTACCCGTTCGGCGGCGAGTCGCTTGCCGCGTTCCACTCGTTCGATGACCCGGTCGATCGCCGCCTCGGTCAGGTCCGCCGCCCGCTCGACGGTGGCCGGCTCGGCGTCGGTGACCCGTTCGACGATCTCCCGTTGGGTGTTGTGCAACGACGCGTGGGACGGGTTCGCCCGTCGGAGTGCGTGGCTATTCCGCTCGAGCGAACGGAGGTACTCGTCGACGGAGGGATGGTCGCGCTCCGTCAACTCGCGGAGCGCCCGGGCGGCTTTGACGGCGACGACCGAGGAGCTGTGCGTCTGCATGTCAGCGATCTCCTCGGCGGTCTCGTCGATCATGCTCGAACGGTCGACGCGGCGGGCTAAATGCCTTTACCCGCCCGTTATCGTCGAGGCGAACTCGGCGAATCACTCAAGGCCGATGACGCGTTTTGTGGGGCCGGGATGACATTGCGGGGGGAGGATCGCGGGGTGTCGGAGATGGCGAGCGTCGGCATCCTCGTCGGGCTGACCGTGCTGGTGACTGCCTCCGTCGGACTGGGCGTCATGTTCGTCGACGTCGACGCCGAGTCGGGGATCACCGCCACGTTCTCCTTCGAGTACCGCGGCGAGAGCTCGATGTTGTTGATTTCGCCCGCCAAGGGCGACCCACTGCCGGCGGGGGACATCGAGGTGCAGGGACGCCGCGCGTCGACAACGTGGGCGGAACTCGCCGGGATGGCGCCGAACGAGACGGTCGAACCCGGTGGCTTGCCCGTGCAGCTCTCCGAATCCAGCGCGTGGGGATCGTCGGTCTCGACCGCGGAGACAATCGAGATCTATTACGCACCCTCCGAGTATAACCGCACCGTACTCGACTCCTGGTCGGGTTAGCCCTTGATATTGCAAACGGGAAACGTCCGCGCGACGGTATCCCCGATGCCCAGCGCGTCGGACACCCGGACGACCTCATCGACGTCCTTGTAGACGCCGGGGGCCTCCTCGGCGACGGTGGCGCCGCTCTGGGCCTTCACATAGACCTGATTGTGATCGCGAAGATCGTCCATCACGTCCTCGCCCCAGTACTCGTTCTTGGCCTGCGTGCGGCTCATCAGCCGCCCGGCACCGTGGGCGGTCGACCCGAAGGTCTCTGAGAGGGAGGCTTCTCCCCCGCGGAGGACGTAACTTCCGGCACCCATGCTCCCGGGAATGATGATGGGCTGCCCCACCTCACGGTACGCTGCGGGCACCTCCGGTCGGCCCGACGGGAAGGCCCGCGTCGCTCCCTTCCGGTGGACATACAGCTCCCGCTCCTGTCCGCCTCCGACCTCATGAACTTCCTTCTTCGCGATGTTGTGGGCGACGTCGTACAGAAGGTCCATCCCCAGCGCCTCCCAGTCGTCGTCGAAGACTCGTTCGAAGACGCGGCGCGTCTGATGGCTGATCAGCTGGCGATTCACCCACGCGAAGTTGATCGCCGCGCACATGGCCCGGTAGTACTCGTCGGCCAGATGCGATCCGGCGGGGGCGGCGGCGAGTTCCTTGTCGGGGAGTCGGTCGAGGAGCCCCGCGTGGGTCTGCTCGATCTCCCGGAGGAAGTCTGTGCAGACCTGGTGGCCAAGTCCCCGGGAGCCGCAGTGGATGAGGACGACGATCTGGTCGGGGCGGAGCCCAAAGTCCGCTGCGACGTCCTCTAGATAGACGTCGGTGACGCGCTGGACTTCGAGAAAGTGGTTGCCGCTCCCGAGGCTGCCCACCTGGTTCTTACCGCGCTCTTTAGCCTTGTCCGAGACCGCGCTCGCGTCGGCCTCCGGCCGGCGGCCCTCGTCTTCGCAGTGGTCGAGGTCGGCAGGGACCGCATAGTCGTGTTCGAGCGCCCAATCCAGCCCGCGCTCGAGGATGGCTTCGACGTCGGTCGTCGTCCCCTCGAAGATCCCGCCGCCACCCAGCCCAGAGGGCACGTTGGCGAACAGCGCCTCGACGAGTGTCTCCTCCCGGCCCTGCAGGTCCTCGTAGGTCAGATCCGTCCGGAGCATCCTGACGCCGCAGTTGATGTCGTAGCCCACAGCTCCCGGCGAGATGCAGCCGTTCTCGGCGTCGATACCGGCGACGCCGCCCACGGGAAAGCCATAGCCCTGGTGGCCGTCCGGCATGCAGACGGCGTATTTCCGGATGCCCGGGAGGTGGGTCGTGTTCCGCAACTGTTCGAGCGTATTGTCCTCGGCGATCTCGGAGAGCAAGGACTCGCTCGCGAGCACGCGCGCCGGGACGCGCATGTCGCCCTCCCGTGGCAGCTCCCAGACGTAATCCCGGACCTTTTCCAGGGTGAACGGTCCGGCATCGAACGTGGTCATGCCCGATATTCGGGCCGGCGTTCCCATATAGGGTTCGCCCTACACATCGAAGACGACGTAGGCGTGCCAGCCGTCGGGTGTTTCCGAGAGATCCATTTCTGAGTACGTCACCGCCTTGAGGTCGCGGGCGGCGACGTCCCCGAGCGGGACGCCTCGGTAGCTGGCCTCGACCTGCCATGCGTCGAACTGCTCCACCGCCGCTTCGTTGTCGACCGGCAGTACCGACCGCACGTCGCGTTCGTAGATCAGTTCGTCGAGATAGTCGAACAACAAGGCCTCCCGACCCTCCGCTGTGACCAACACTTCCCGGCGGTGCCCGCCGTGTTCTGGGAAGTCTTCGCTCATGGCAGCGGCCATGCCGTCGGCGATCGCGGCGAACACCGCCCCAAGTGTCTCCCCGGTAGCCTCGACCGCGACATCGGCTGTGTGATCGCGCAGTTCGAACCCCATTAGGTCCCCACGGTGCCGGTCTCTTCGTGTTCCGTCGCGTCGATGGCGGCCCCGAAAGAGACGATCGAACTGACCCCCTCCTCGACGCTCAAGTCGACGTCGTGGATGCGATCCGTGGCAACGTGGAGAATGAATCCGCCCATGACGGGATTCGGGCCCATCGGCATGAACACCGTCGTCATGTCCTCGTCGCCGGCTGACTCGCGAATGGCAGCCGGGGGGTCGGCCGTCTTGAACGCCACCGAGTACGAGCCGGCCGTCGGATACTCCACCAGGACGACCTCCTGAAAGTTGTCGGTATCGCTCTCCAGCAACATCTCGCTGACCTGATCGAGAGTGCCATAGATCGAGCCGATGCCGGGGATACGCGACATCGATCGGTCGATCGTGGTTTCGATCCGGTCCCCCCCGTAGTCGCTCTCGACGAGCGCCCCGACGGCGAGGATGATCGAGGCCAGCACGAGGACCGCGAGGGCGTTCGCGACGAGGGCGGCCTCGCCGGGCCCGCCGAGCACCCGATCGAGCGGGATGGCGATCGGTGCGAGCAAGCTCGAGAGGACGTCGAATCCGACGAACAGCACTACGACCGTGAGGAGGATCGGGACGACGACGGCCGTCCCAGTCAGCAGCGCCTGCCGGAGGAACACCCGGAGGCCGCCGACGGGATCTGCCTCGCTCGCTGCCTGTGACATGGTCGCGAATTCGCCACGGCCGGCCGAAAGCGTTGTGTCTGGGTGGGCGCGGTCGAACTTGCCGGTGGAGTTATAGCCCCCGACGCCCCAACGAGCGGGTAGTGAGCGTCCACGTCGAACGCCGCGAGGTGGGCCCCGGTCGGGACAAGTACGTCGAGTCGGCCTGGGCACTTAAGGAGGAAATCCGGCGCGAGGAAGGCGTACTCCGACAGCGACGGGGTTTCTTCGAGAGTGCCTTCCGGCGGTCGACGGTCTATTGCTACCTGGACCGCAGCGAGGCAGACCGGCTGATCGGCTTTGCCGCCGTGCGAAGAGACGGCTACATCCTGTTTCTCGCCGTCGCCCCAGAGTATCGCGGCCAGGGTTTCGGCAAGCGCCTCGTGGCGAACGTCGCAGAAGAGTACGCGACAGTGACGTGCCACGCCAGGACCACGAATCAGGATGCTCTGTCCTTCTACAAGGATCTGGGCTTCGAGGTCACTCGGCGCATCGACGGTTACTACGAGGACGGCGGGGACGCCTACTACCTCCGGCTCGGCGAGAACGAGGGCATGCGGGACCGGCTTGCGCGCCTGCTCGGCCGTGGCTGAGCGGGCCGAGCGCAAGCCCTATTGTCGAAAGCGCGGAAGAGGAGTTCCATGGAGGAGCGCACGCGGGCGTACCTGCGTGGCCGGTTCGGCGACCATTATCGTCGGACTGCGGCTCCGCGCCCCCCGGATGCCCACGCTCGCGAGTGGGGGTACGTCCCGTGGACTGAGGGCCCAGGGGAGACGATGGTCCGCCACCAGGCGTTGCTTGACCTCGGCGACCTGGGTGACTTTCTCGCCCGTGAGCGGCCCAAACACGTCTACTTCTCCGCCGGCCGATATGAGGAGCCCGGTGCGAGCACCATGGGCGGAAAGACGTGGCTCTCCTCGGACCTCATCTTCGACCTCGACGCCGACCACCTGCCCTCGGTCACGCTGGGCGAGGACAGCTACGCCGAAATGCTCGAGAAATGCAAGGGTGCGCTGGAAAAACTGCTGTCTTTTCTCGAGCGGGACTTCGGGTTCACGGACCTTTCGGTCGTCTTCTCCGGCGCTCGTGGCTACCACGTCCACGTCCGGGACGACGCCGTCCAAACGCTCGAGAGCGACGCCCGCCGGGAGATCGTGGACTACGTCCGCGGGATCGGACTGGAGCCCGAGGCACTCGTCAGCGAAGAGACGGTCGCGGGCACGGCGGGCCGGTCGAGTCCAGCGAAAAAGCGGACACTCTCGACGGAGGGGGGCTGGAGCGCCCGGGCCCACCGCCGGATCGTCGCGCTGGTCGATGACCTCCAGACACTTCAGGCGGACGACGCACTGGAGCGGCTCCAGGCCTACGACGGCATCGGCGAGGGCAAGGCTCGCGCGGCGCTGCGGGCGGCCCGGGAATCCGACGCCGAGATCCGGCAGGGGAACATCGACGTCCACCCAGCCTTCGCTCGGCTGGCCAGGGAGGTCATCGCCGAGACGGTCGACGCCGAGAACGCACCGATCGACGAACCCGTAACGACCGACACGAACCGGCTGATCCGGCTCCCCGGTAGCCTCCACGGCGGTAGCGCCCTGGCCGTCCGGCCGATAGAGCGGGACGCACTCGTGGATTTCCAGCCGCTCGTCGACGCCGTTCCCGAAACATTCCGGGGCCACGACATAACCGTCGAAGTGGCCGATGGCGGCACGGTCGAGCTGGGTGGCGACACCTTTACACTCGACCCGGGCGAGCAAACAGTCCCGGAGTACCTCGGCGCCTTCCTCATGGCCAGAGGCCGCGCCGAGAAGGGGCGTGAATGATGGACCTCGACCAGCTCCAGTCGGTGCGCGACCGCGAGCGGGCGAGCGACGACCTTCAAGAGTTACGGGCGGACTTCTACCGTGATGCGGCCGCCTTTGTCCGCGAGCTGCGCGCCGAGCGCGACGAGGTCGCTGCCACGGTCGACGACCCGTTCGACTCACGGGAGGTGAGCCGGCTGACCGACCGCATCCGGACCGCCGAGCGGACGCTCGAGGCCATCTACGAAAAGCGGGTCGGCAAGGTCGTCAAAGCGGCAACCTTCGCGGCGGCGGACCTCCCTGCGGAGGCCGAAGGAATGACAGCCGAAGAGGCCGACCTGTTCGAGACGCTCGTCGCCGAGATCCGCGCCAATCGGGAAACGGTCCTCAGTCGGGTGACCGACGAATCCGACCCGCTCGACGACGCGGTCGGCGAATCCGAGAGCACCGAGGTGTCCGCGGCGACCGTCATGGGTGAGGAGGCCGGCTCGGCCGCCTCGCCGCAGGAAAAATCGCCTGCGGCGGCAGACGACTCCGGCGGTGACGACGGAGCCGGCGACCAGCCGCGAGACGCATCGATCGATGACGTCGAGCGCGAACTGGTCAGGATCACCGACGACATCGGCGACATCCTCGGCGTCGACGATCGGGAGTACGACCTTTCGACGGACGATGTCGTGACGCTGCCCGCGGCGAACGCAGAACCGCTGATCGAGCAGGGGGTCGCGGAGCGGGTCGACCGTCAGGGCGGCGGACGCTGACCAAGCGTCAACTCGACCGACGTCCGTTCCCCGTCGCGGACGACGCCGACCTCGATCGTGTCCCCGGGGCTGGTCTCGAGGGCGAGAAACCGCGAAAGGGCCTGTTCGTCCGCTATCGGCGTCGACGCCATCCGTACGACCACGTCCCCGCCGACGGGGACGGATTCGCCGCCGACGAACTGCTGGCCGGACGTCGCCTCGAGCACGCCCTCGGCGGGACCGCCTGGGACGACGCGGTCGATGTACACGCCGTTCTGAACCGGCAGGTCGTTCGCCCTGATGAGCCGCGGGGTCACCGGTTCGATACCGACGCCCATGTACGAGTGGCCGTACTCGCCGTCCCGGATCAGTTCGGGGACGACCCGTTTGACCATGGCTGCAGAGATGGCGAAGCCGATATTGTCACCGCCGCCGGAGTTGACGACACCGGCGACGGCGCCGTCGAGTGTAACCAGCGGCCCACCACTGTTGCCGGGATTCAACGCCGCGTCGGTTTGGACCGCGTTGGCGATGGAGAAGCCGTTCGGAGCTGGAAGCGTCCGTCCCCGGCCGCTGATGATTCCCGAGGAGATAGAACCGGCGAGGCCGAAAGGGTTGCCGATGGCCGCGACCCTCGTCCCCACGGGCGGCGGCGACGCGACGAGCGGAAGCGGCGTGGCGCTGTCCGGCGGGTTCTCGACGTCTAGTACCGCCAGGTCGCTGTAGGCGTCGGTGCCCACGACACTGGCATCCCGCCACCCGGCGTCGCCGAAGCGCACGGAGACGTCCCCGCCCTCACCGACGACGTGCTGGTTCGTCACGAGGTAGGTATCGTCGTAAACCCAGACCGTCCCCTGGGAGCCCCCGCCGAAGCTGTCGACGCGGACGGCCGCGACCGAGTCGTTCGTCTCCCCGTACAGATCAGCGTACGTCGAATTCGTCCCCGGCTCAACCGTGTAGCCGGGGTCGGCCGTCGGCGTCTCGCGTGGGTCCGGATCCGCCGTCGTGGACGGCGCTTGCGTGGGCTGACCGAGCGAGCAGCCCGACACCGAGCCAGCGGTGGCAGCCCCGAGGACGCCGAGCACGGCCCGACGGGAGACCTCCCGATCCATGGGCGTGCGTTCGGGCAGAACCGGATAAACCCACGGGTCGACGGCGGAATTGGTCGCTCGGTTCGCGAGACGCCGAAAGTACACCACGTCCCGTGCCAATTATGCTCCGAGTACCTCCCACGGTGGACCAAGCCGAGTTACCCGAACGGCCGAAACACCAGTCGCCCACCATTAAGTGGCGCTCGGACGTACCAGGAATAGACCATGGAGCTAACCTGGTACGGCCACTCGACGTGGCACGTCACCGTCGGTGAGACGGACCTGCTGATGGACCCGTTCTTCGACAACCCGAAGACCGATACCGACCCGGAGGAACTCGATCCGGATTACGTCCTGCTGACCCACGGCCATGCCGACCACGTCGCCGACGTTGACCGGTACCGGGACGCGACGCTTGCAGCCACGCCGGAACTCGTAGAGTACGCCAACGATGAGTGGGGCGAGATGGCCGCCGTCGGCGGCATGGGCATGAACCTCGGCGGGACCGTCCGGTGTGGCGACGCGTACGTCACGATGGTCCGCGCGGACCACTCGAACGGCATCGAATCCGGCTACGGAACCTCAGGAGGGATGCCCGCAGGGTTCGTGGTATCGGACACCGAGCCGACACAGGTGAGCGACGCGGACAGCACCTCCTTCTACAACGCTGGGGACACCTCGCTGATGGTCGAGATGCGAGAGGTGATCGGGCCGTTCCTGGAGCCCGACGCCGCAGCCGTGCCGATCGGTGACCACTTCACGATGGGCCCGGCCCAGGCCGCCGTCGCCGTCGACTGGCTCGACGTCGACACCGCCCTGCCGATGCATTACGACACCTTTCCCCCGATCGAGCAGGATCCCGAAGACTTCCGTCGCGAGGTACGCGCCACGGGATCTGACGCCGATGTCGTGATCCTCGCCGGCGACGAGACGGTCGAGATCTAGAGGCAAGGGCTGACGGCGGGGCCAGAAATTTGGGTGCCGGGCTCAGAGGTGGAGACGATATGGCGGACATCACCGTAACCAGCACGTGCGAGGAAGGGTACACCACGAACAACGTCGTCGATGGCTGGGAACTAACGATCGACGCGACGGGCGAAGACGGCCCCGACCCGAACCAGGTTCTCGCGGCGGACTACGCCTCCTGTTACATCCCCGCATTCCGCGTCGGCGCCTCGAAGGAGGGCATCGACGACGTCGGCCGGATCGAGGTCGAGGTGGAGGCGGACCTCGACGACCATGACGACCTCCAGTCGATTGCCTTCCACATCGAGTGCGAGGCGGCACTCGGCGAGGCCACAGAAGACATCGTCGCCCGGGGCGAGGACATCTGTCACGTCCACTCGGCGCTCCGTGAGGGGCTCCACGCGGACATCACCGTGACGGACGACGCGTTCTGAGGCGGGAAACGCTCATCACACCCCCGCGGTAACATGGACACATGGCCGAGTGGACCGAAAAACTCGCCGGGGCGCGCATGCAGGTTGACAAGCGGTTCGAGGACCGCGTGCGCAACTCGCAGTTCTCCAACCAAGAGTGGGGCATGATCATGACGGCCGTCGAGTGGGAGATCCAACAGCCCGCGGACGCCGAGGCAGCCGAACTCGTCGCGGTGACAGGCAAGATCGAGGACATCATGCCCGAACTCGAGCGGATCCAGTCCCAGATGGGCAACCCCGGCGCCCAGACGCGGGATTCAGGCGGCGGCCTCGGCGAGCGGATCGGCGACTTCTTCGGCTCGCTGACCGGCAACGGCTCCGGCGGGGTCGACCGTGGGCGTGTCCGCGACGCCGAGCGACTCGTCCAGGCCTACGCGGACGAACTCCAAGACTTCCTCGAGGACCGTGGTCGGTGGGACGACATTCGCGAGGCGGCCGCAACCGAGCAGTAGGCTGAGAAACCCTCATACGCCCCGACGCGTAACGCGGTGTATGCCGGAGTGGACCGACAAGCTGGCGCGGGCGCGCATCCAGGTCGACAAGGAGTTCCACGAGGCAGTCGAGCGGTCGCAGTTCACCGAGCAGGAGTGGGGACTCGTCATGACCGCCGTCGAGTGGCGTGTTGCCAATCCGGAGGATCCCGACCACGCCAAGCTCGTCGCTGAGACCGACAACGTTCGGGACATCCTGCCCCAACTCACCCGAATTCGGCGGGACGTCCAGACCGCGGCCGCCGGTCCGGAAGCCGCACGGCAGCGATCACTCGCCGAGGGCTTCTCCGGCTGGATCAACGGCTTCGTGGAGATGCTGTCACGGGCCGTGACCGGCGACTCCAAGGACTCACGCGTCGATGAGGCCGAGCGCCTCGCCTCCGAGTACGCCGAGCGCGTCCAGGACTACCTCGAGAAGCGCGGGCGGTGGGACGAGGTCAGGCAAGCCGCCGCTGAGGCTGGCCAAACAGCCGAGATCGACTGAACGCGGCAGAACACTCCACGGACGGATCTTCTGGACCCCCAGCTCCGAAGGACGGCTCGGCCGCCCTACAGGCCGTCCAGGACCGCCGCAGTGACCTCGTCGGTACCGGCGTCACCGCCCAGGTCGGGCGTGCGCGGGCCATCCGCGAGGGTGGCCTCGACCGCGTTACGTACCGCCGCGGCCTCATCCTCGAACTCGAAGTGGTCGAGCAGCATCGCCGCCGAGAGGATCATCGCGGTCGGATTGGCGATGCCCTCCCCCGCGATGTCGGGCGCTGATCCGTGGACCGGCTCGAACAAGGCGTTGTCGGCGCCGACGTTCGCGCTCGGGAGGAGGCCGAGGCCGCCGACGAGGCCCGCGGCGAGGTCTGACAGCATGTCGCCGGCGAGGTTCGGACAGATCACTACCCCGTAGTCCTCCGGGTGAGTGATGAGGTGCATGGCCAGGGCATCCATTAGCGCCGTGTCGTAGGACGCGCCGCGGTCCGAGGCGACTTCCTCGGCAGTCTCGAGGAACAGTCCGTCGGTGACTCGCATCACATTGGACTTGTGTGCGATCGTAACGTCGTCGTAGCCGTGGCGTTTAGCGACCTGGAAGCCAAAGTCCGCGATCCGACGCGAGGCGTCTTCGGTGACGACGCGTGTCAACGTCGTCACGCCGTCGGTGATCTCGCTCTCGATGCCGGAGTAGACTCCCTCGGTGTTCTCCCGAACGAACACGAGGTCGGTCTCGGGCTTGACGGCATCGACCCCGGGGTACGCCCGGGCCGGACGGACGTTCGCGAAGCTATCCACTACTGACCGCAGCGGCAGGATGACGTCCGCAGCGGTCTCGCCGGCGGCACCGAACAACGTCGCGTCTGCGTCAGCGGCAAGGGTGCGCGTCGAGTTGGGTAGCGCCTCGCCGGTCTCGGCCTTCGTCTGGTCGCCCGCTTCGGCATAGAAGAAGTCGAAGTCGATGGGCAGCGCGTCCAGTACGTCGACGGCTGCTGGGGTGACCTCTCGCCCGATGCCGTCGCCCGGGATGACAGCGATCTCGTGAGTCATGGCCCCGAAGAGTTCCCGGGGGACCGAAAGCCGTTCGGTTCAGTCGGCCGGCTCGGTGTACGGAAGCGCGTCGGCTGTCTCCCGGATGGCCTGCTGATTCGACTTCATCAGTGCCGTCGTATCCCAGATGCCCTCGACCAACGCCTTCCGCTGGCCCTCGTTCACCGTCACGGTAATGGTCCGGTCGTCGAAGTGCACAGTCTCGCCGGCGACGTCGATCTCGATCTCGCCGTCGGGGTATTCTTCGATCCAGTTCTGCAGGTCGCGGACGTCCTCGGGTTCGGCCGTCACCGTCGGAATGCCCAGCGCCAGGCAGTTGCCCGCGAAGATCTCCGCGAAACTCTCGCCGATCAGCGCGTCGATACCCCAGCGCATCAGTGCCTGTGGGGCGTGCTCTCGGGATGAACCACAGCCGAAGTTGTTGTTGACCACCATGACGTTAGCGTCCTGGAACCGCTCCTCGTTCAGGGGGTGGTCTTTCTGCTCGTCGTCGTCGGTAAACCGCTGGTCGAAGAACGCGAACTCGCCGAGTCCGTCGAAAGTGACGACCTTCATGAACCGCGCGGGGATGATCTGGTCGGTGTCGATGTCGTTCCCGCGGATCGGCACTCCTGACCCGGTCACCTCGGTGACTTCGGGAATATCCACTTCTTGTGTCATACCTTCACCACCTCCGACAGTTCCCGAACGTCGGTCACTTCGCCTTCGATGGCTGCAGCGGCCACCATCTGGGGATTCATGAGGATCGTTCGACCGTCCTTGGAGCCCTGTCGGCCGATGAAGTTCCGGTTCGACGAAGACGCACACGCCTCGTCGCCCTCCAGTTGGTCCTCGTTCATGCCCAGACACATCGAACAGCCCGCGTTGCGCCAGTCGAAACCTGCCTCGCGGAAGACGTCCGCCAGTCCCTCCTCTTCGGCGGCCCGTTGGACGCGCTGGCTGCCCGGTACCACCATCGCGCGGACGTCCGGGTGGACCTCCCGGCCCTCGACGATCGTGGCCGCCCGCCGGAAGTCCGGCAGCCGCGCGTTCGTACAGGACCCCAGGAAAGCGACGTCGATATCGTAGCCGACCATCGTTTCACCCGGTTCTACCCGCATGTGCTCCTGGGCGCGCTTGGCCGTCTCCTGTTTCTCCGCGGGCAGCGATTCGGGTTCCGGGATCGGGTCGGTGATGCCGACGCCCTGGCCGGGAGTCGTTCCCCAGGTGACGACCGGTTCGAGGGCCGAACCGTCGATCGTGACGACGTCGTCGTAGGTGGCGTCGTCGTCGCTGCGTATGTCTTCCCAATAGGACTTCAGCCGGTCGAACTCGCCGGGGTTCGCCTGGAAGTAGTCGGTGTCCTCGAGCCACGCATACGTCGTCTCGTCGGGGTTCACGTAGCCAGCGCGGGCGCCGCCCTCCACGGACATGTTGCAGATTGACATCCGGCCCTCCATGCCGAGCGATTCGACCGCCTCGCCGGCGTACTCGTAGACGTAGCCGACGCCGCCGTCGGTACCCAGCCGGCGGATGATCTCGAGGATGACGTCTTTCGCCTCGACGCCTTCTCCGAGTTCGCCGGTTACCTCGATCTTCCTGACCTTTTGTTTGTCCATCGCGATGGTCTGAGTCGCAAGGACGTCCCGGATTTGGGAGGTGCCGATGCCGAAGGCCAGCGCACCGAACGCGCCGTGGGTGGAGGTGTGTGAGTCGCCGCACACGATCGTCTTCCCCGGCTGGGTGACTCCCTGTTCCGGCCCGATCACGTGGACGATGCCCTGCTCACCGGTGTCGGTGTCGAGGAACTCGATGCCCGCCTCACGGACGTTCTCCTCCAGCTCGGACATCATCCGCTCGGCGGCATCGTCGGAGTAGGGGCGGCTCTGGTCGGCCGTCGGGAGGATGTGGTCGACGGTCGCAAGTGTCAGGTCCGGCCGCGCGACGTCGATGTCGCGCTCCCGAAGCATGCCGAAGGCCTGCGGACTGGTCACCTCGTGGATGAGGTGTAGCCCGACAAACAACTGGTCCTGGCCGTTCGGTAGCGTCGTCACGCGGTGTCGGTCCCACACCTTATCATAGAGGGTTTGCTCGCTCATACTGACTCGTCCCGCCCCTCGGTGCCGCGTTCGAACGCCGGGTCGGCACCATCGCCGACGGGCGTCTCGTGGTCGACGTCGGCCATCTCGTCGGGGTCTTCGTCGGGTCCGCCGCCGCGTTCGCCGCCGTCGACGACGATGGCAGTCGTGGGGTCGAACCGCTCGCCAAAGGGCCGGTTCGTGATCGGATGCGTGTGATCGACCTCACCCATCTCAGTCATCGGCGGTCACCTCCTCGCGCTCGTCCTCCTCGGCCTGCCAGTCGAACAGCTCCCGAAGTCTGGCGCCCACGACCTCGATCTCGTGGTTCTGCTCCGCCTCGCGGAGCTGCCGATACGATGGGCGGTTGGCCTGATTCTCGTTGATCCACTCGCGGGCGAAGCTGCCCTCCTGGACCCCCTCGAGAATCTCGTCCATCGCCTCGCGGTTGATCACGTCCTCGCCCCGCGAGAGGCCACCGTACTCCGCCGTGTCCGAGACGGAGTTCCACATCTCCATGTTCCCGCCCTCGTACATCAGGTCGACGATGAGTTTCAATTCGTTGAGGCACTCGAAGTAGGCCATCTCTGGCGAGTAGCCTGCGTCGACGAGCGTCTCGTAGCCCGCCTTCACCAGGTCGGTCACGCCGCCACAGAGCACCGCCTGTTCGCCGAAGAGATCGGTCTCGGTCTCCTCGCGGAACGTCGTCTCGATGACGCCCGCCTTCGTACAGCCGAGTGCCTCGGCGTACGCGAGCGCCTCGGCCTTCGCGTCACCGGTCGCGTCCCGGTAGACGGCAAGCAGACCGGGTGTGCCCTCGCCGCGCTTGTACGTCCGCCGGACCAGATGGCCCGGGGACTTCGGCGCGATCATCGTCACGTCGACGTCTTCGGGGGGCTCGATCTGGCCGTAGTGGATGTTAAAGCCGTGGGCGAACTGCAGCGTGTCGCCGGCGTCGAGGCCGTCCTTGATGTCGTCGTAGACGGCAGGCTGGACCGTGTCCGGTACCAGCATGACCGTGATGTCGGCCATCGCGGCCGCGTCGGCGGGCCGTTCGACCCGGAGACCGTCGGCCTCGGCCTCGGCGACCGAGTTCGAGGACTCCCGTAAGCCCACGACGACGTCCACGCCGGAGTCGTCGAGGTTCTGGGCGTGTGCGTGGCCCTGGCTGCCGTAGCCGAGGACCGCGACTGTCTTGTCGTTCACGTGCGCTGCGTCTGCGTCGTCGTCGTAGTATACGGTGGTATTGAACTCGTCAGTCATCGGAAACCTCCTGTGTGGCCACCTGTGCCTCCGTCGGCGCCTGGTTGGGCTCCTTGACCTGGGCAGTCGGCGCTTCGCCGCGTGCCAGTGCCGCGTAACCCGTCCGTGCGATCTCGCGGATGCCGAACTGTGCGTAGGCGTCGATCGCGTCGTCAATCTTCTGTTCGTCGCCGGTGATCTGGATCGTGATCGTCCGCGGGCCGGCATCGAGCGTCGTCCCGTCGTACATGTCGGTGATGGCGTTGACCTTGTCTGGCTCGTGGCCGTCCACCTTGACGATCACGAGCTCCCGCTCGACGGCGTCATCGTCGAGTTCCCGCACCGAGATGACGGGGATCAGCTTCTCGAGTTGCTTCTTCGCCTGGGTGATGCCCGGCCGGGGCTCCTCGATGACGATCGTCATCCGGGCCATCGAGTCGTCGATCGTCGCGCCGACTGTGAGCGACTCGATGTTGAACTGCCGGCGGCTGAATAAGCCGGAGATAGCCGCGAGGACGCCAGGCTCGTGTTTCACGAGCGCCGAGAGCACAGCCGTCTCCGGCGGATGCTCGGCCTCGGCCTCGGGGTCGATGCGGATACCCTGAGAATTGCGCCGGCCCTCCGGATGGATCCGCTCGTCCGGTCCCGGGCCTGGAAGTTCGCCGCTGGTCATCTACAATCCCTCCAGTTGCGTCTCGTTCAGCGCGAAGCGCGCGTTGTCGCCCCCGCTCGGCACCATCGGGTAGACGTTTTCGCCGGGGTCGATGATCGCGTCGACGACTGCGGGACCGTCGTAGGCCCGGGCAGCCGCGATGGTTTCTTCGACGTCGGCTGCGTCCTCCAGTCGGAAGCCCCGGGCTCCGTATGCTTCCGCAAGCTTGTCGAATTCGGGGATCCACGGGTACTCCGAGGCCATCCGGCGGCCGTCGAAGAAGCCGTCCTGCCACTGACGGACCATGCCGACGGCCTCGTTGTTCAGGATGACGACGGTTATGTCCAGGTTTTCCCGCACCGCAACCGAGATTTCCTGGCCCGTCATTAGGAAGGAGCCGTCACCGTCGAAGCAGACGACCTCCTGGTCGGGGGCGGCCATCTTGGCGCCGATCGCCGCCGGGACGCCGTAGCCCATCGTCCCGAGGCCGTGGCTGGAAACCCACGTGCGGGGCTCGGTGTACTCCCAGTACAGACACGCCCACATCTGATGCTGGCCGACGCCGGTCGTCACGATGGTGTCGTCGGGCGTAGCCGCGTCGAATTGCTCGACAACGTACTCCGGTTTCAGGGGTTCGTCGTCGGGCATGTCGTAGTCGAGCGGGTAGTCCGACTTCCACCGCATACAGGTATCGATCCAGTCGCCGACGTCGGGCGCACTCGGCACGGCCCGGTCGAGCTGTCGGATCACGTTGCCCGCGTCGCCCACGAGCGGGTAGTCAGCGTGGATATTTTTGCTGATCTCCGCCGGGTCGATGTCGACGTGGACGACCTCGGCGTCGGGCGCGAAGGTGTCGATGCCGCCCGTCAGACGGTCGTCGAATCGCGTGCCAATGCCGATCAACAGGTCGGTGTTCGAGATGGCCAGGTTGGCGTATCCCGTCCCGTGCATCCCGGCCATGCCAAGCGACAGCTCGTTATCCTCGGGGAACGAGCTGATGCCCGGCATCGTCGTGATCACGGGGATCTCGAACTTCTCGGCGAAGGCCTCAAGTTCGTCCCAGGCCTCGCCCTTGATCACACCCCCGCCGGAGAGGATAACCGGCCGGTCCGCCGATGCGATGGCGTCAGCGGCGTCCTGGACGTCGGATTCGTCCGCTCTCTCGGGCGGGTTGTACGTATCCGGCGTCTCCGGGCCGCCGGGCTGGCGGTCGGTCTCGCCCTGTGTGACGTCCTTTGGCAGGTCGACCAGCGTCGGGCCCTGGCGGCCAACCGCCGCCAGCGCCCACGCCTCGCCGACATCGTCGCCCACGGTGTCAGAGTCGTCGGCGAAGATGTTCGACTTCGTGACCGGCCGGGTCACGCCGATGGTGTCGGTCTCCTGGAAGGCGTCGTTGCCGACGAAGTCCGTGGGCACCTGGCCGGTCAGCGCCACGACCGGGTCCGAGTCCATGCTCGCGTCAGCCAAGCCCGTCACGAGATTCGTCGCGCCCGGGCCGGACGTCGCCATACAGACCCCTGGCTCGCCGGTCACGATGCCGAAGGCGTCCGCGGCGTGGGCCGCACCCTGTTCGTGGGCCATCGTGACGTGGGTGATGGAGTCGTGTTCGTATAGCGCGTCGTAGACGGGCATGATCGCCCCGCCCTGGACGCCGAAGATGAGTTCGACGCCCGCGCCTTCGAGCGCCGCGGCGACCGCGTCCGCGCCACACTCGACTGTCGGTTCTGCCGCGTCCGCTGCGGCGTCCGCTTCCTCTTTGGGGACCGACGCACGTTCGCTCACGTCCATCCCTCCGTTCCTATTGTATCGTACATACTGACCACCTGGTAGTGTTCGACGGGCGATGCCGGATTGACGTTGGAAATGGTGTGCGAGGGGCTCAGGCCGCCCCTACAATCCGGCGGAGAAATGCACCGCTCCCGACGCGGCGAGCGCCGACGTCGCGAACGGAACGCGTCATCACGTCGAACGTGACACCGCGATGGCTTATAAGGGTTGCGCGACGCGCCCGTCCATGGCAGTCGCAGGCCCCGCCTTGCCGCCGGCTGTGGCCGGGACTGTCGATCGTTTGGGTTGACGGCGTGGTGGGCCATGGGCCTAGGCCCGGACCTCCTCATGCTGTTCGACGCCCACTTCGCGGGCGAACTTCTCCAGTTCGTCCATCGTGACCCGCTGGGCTTCCGCACCGAAGTCCTTGACCCGCCTGGTCACCTCGCGGACTTCGTCGTCGGTGGGCTCGTAGCCTATCTCCTCGAGTCGCTCGCGCACCGAGTGGTGCCCGGTGTGCTTCCCGAGCACGAGCTCGCGCTCGGCGCCGACCATCTCGGGCGTCATTACGCCCGGCTCGAAGGTGTCGGGGCTCTCGATGACACCCGCGGCGTGGATACCGCTCTCGTGAGAGAAGGCGTGGGCGCCAACGACAGGCTTGTTGCCAGGCACCGGCACGTCGCTCTTTTCCTCGACCATGCGGGAAATCTCGGTCAGGCGGGAGACGTCGATTCCCGTGTCGACATCGTACAAGCTCTCGAGCGCCATGACGACCTCCTCGTAGGCTGCGTTGCCGGCCCGCTCGCCGATGCCGTTGATCGACACCTGGGACTGGGCCGCTCCGGCCTCGTAGCCAGCCAGCGCGTTCGCCGCCGCCAGGCCGAAGTCGTCGTGGCAGTGGACGTCGATCTCCGCATCGACGGCCGTGTCCTTGACAAGCTTCGTCAGCTTCTGGAACCGCGTCGGCGTCGCCACCCCAACTGTGTCGGGGATGTTGATCCAGTCCGCGCCGGCCTCGCTCGTCGCCTCGACGATGTCCAGCAGGTACGACTCGCTCGTCCTGGTGGCGTCCATCGGCGAGTACATGCACTCGA
>CAYUFG010000022.1:0-23439 GCA_964443815.1 uncultured Halobacteriales archaeon
GGCATGTCGTGTCGGCTTCATCCACACCCGGTGAACCGGGTGGGCATTCCCCTCGATACTGCTGTAACATCGACACACCACGGCTCGTACTCGTCGATCCCCTCGAGCGGGTTGGCGGCACCGTCATGGAGAATGGCCGCATCGTCGGTGAAAACGGCGAGCAGGGCCTCGGTTTCGTCTGCGTCGAGCGCGCGGTGGTATTCGAACTTCAGTTCGTGGATCGCCTCGCGGTCGGATCGTCTGACCATGCCACTCCCCAGCCCCACGCCACCCATAAGCTGTGGCTCAGAACGTCGGACCGGACCGGTCGAGGTCCTCGCCGGCGCAGATCTCGGACGCGAACCGCGCCTCGAGTGACTCGACGTCCCAGCCGCCGTCTTTGAGCCCGGTGCGCGTGATTTCGGGGTCCGAGACCAGCCCAACCGTATCCCCGGCGATCCGAACGGTGCAGCCGGTGATGCCGGCGGCCTCGTCGCCCAGGAGAAATCCCACCACCGGCGCAATTTTCGAAGGATCGCGCTCGGTCGGACCTCCTTCACCGTACACGTAGTCCGTCATCCGCGTGGTCGCGGTCGGAAGCAAGGCGTTGACGCGGACGTCATGGTCCGCGAACTCCCGGGCAGCCGTCCGCATCAGCCCGAGGACGCCCGCCTTCGCCGCCGCGTAGTTGCCCTCCTCGGCCCGACCGAAGGCCGCCCGGCTGGAGACACAGAGAACCGACCGCTCGCCGTCGAAGTCTCGGTGTGTCCAGTGCCGACCGGCAGCCCGGAGGAGGGAAAAGTGTCCGCGGAGGTGCACCGAAACGACGGCGTCGAACTCATCGACCTCCATCTCGAGCAGCGGCGCGTTTCGGAGAATGCCGGCGAAATTGACGACGCCGTCGACGCGGTCGAACTCCGCGGCGGCGTCGGCCACGAGCGATTCGGCGTAGTTCGGATCGGCGACGTCGCCCTCGTGGGCAATCGCCGTCCCACCGGCGTCCTCGATGGCCGCGGCGGTCTCCTCGGCTGGCGAGTGGTCCGTTTCCTCGCCCTCGACGGTCACCCCGAGGTCGTTAACGACCAGCCGTGCCCCATGGTCCGCCAGTTCGATCGCCGTTGCCCGGCCGATGCCCGATCCCGCTCCGGTGACGATGTAGACGTCGTCCATAGACGGCGGTCGCAGGGCCGTCTCAAAAGTGTGCCAGTCGCGGGATTCACCGGGAGCCAAAGACAATTGGGGCCGAGGAGCGATCGGCCCTGCATGCAGTACGTCAGGTTCCGCGACCCCGCCGGCTCGGTCCGCTCCGGCACCTGGAACGAGGGCACGATCACGGCAAGCGGACGGGACTACGACATCGACGACGTGGCGGTACTGCCACCGACCGAACCCACGAAATTCGTCTGCGTGGGCCTCAACTACGAACGCCACGCCGAGGAGACCGGATCCGACCTCCCGGAGCGACCCGTCCTCTTCATGAAGGGACCCAACGCGGTGGCGGGCCACGGCGACACCATTACGCTGCCCGCAACCGACGCCCGCGTCGACCACGAGATCGAACTCGGCGTCGTAATCGGCGAGCAGTGTCGCTCCGTCGACGCCGCCGACGCTATGGGGGTGGTACGGGGGTACACCACCGTGAACGACGTCTCCCACCGCGACGAGCAGTGGAGCGAGGAGAACAACGTCCGCGGCAAGGCATTCGACAACGCCGCCCCGATGGGCCCGACGATTGCGACCCCGGACGAGGTCCCGCCGGACGCGAGGCTCGAACTCCGCGTCAACGGCGAGGTCCGCCAGCAATCCGACCGATCGGACCTCATCTTCTCCGTCCCGGAGATCGTCGAGGAAGTCACGGAGTACATCACGCTCGAGGCAGGCGACGTCGTCCTCACGGGCACGCCCGAGGGCGTGGGGGCCCTGTCTGACGGCGACACCGTCGAACTCGACATCGAGGGTATCCCGACGCTCACCCACCACGTCAGCGCGTAGGCTTCAGTCCGCGGCTTCGATCACCCGACCAGTGGGATCCAGCTGCTCCCGGAGCAGGCTGATCTCTTCACTTGTCGGTTCGGGCGTCGTCCCGACGTCGTCCGCGACGGCGAGGTCCCAGCCGGTGGCGTTCTGCACGCTTTCGCGGCCGACGCCGGGGTGTAGCGAGTCCACGTAAGCCTCGCCATCCTCGTCGAAACGCAAGATGGCCTTGTCGGTGATGACGGCCGCTGGCCCACCCGATAGTCCGAGCGCCTCCCGACCCTCGCGGCCGCCGACGTAGCCGGGGCTGGTGATGAAGTCGACCTCCTTTGGAAACCGCCTTTCCTCATGTGGCGTGATGACGAGCGTCCGCCCCGCGTTGCACGCAATCTCGCAGGCACCGCCGCTGCCGGGCAGGCGAACGTCGGGGTCGTCGTAGTCGCCCACGACGGTCGAGTTGAGGTTGCCGTACCGGTCGACCTGGGCGCCGCCGAGGAAGCCGACGTCGACCCACCCACCCTGGAGGTAGGTCGACAGCGCCTCGAATTGGGGCATGATACAGGCGGCGTCACTCGCGGGTCGAGGGCCCGAGATGATCTCCGGCAGGTCACCCGAGAGCGGTAACGAATCGATGACGCCGGACTCGTAGACGAGTTCGAGGTCGGGCGCGTGGGTGGCCTTCGCGAGGTTGCAGGCGAGCATCGGAATGCCGGTCCCGACGAGCGTCGCCTCGCCGTCGTCTAGCTCGGCAGCGGCGGCCGTGACCATGATCTCCGTCGGGGTGTAGTCGGTCATCGGTAGCCCCCCATGTCGATCGGCGTGGCGTAGTTCGTGTCCGGGTCGAGATCGACGAGTCGGTCGGCGCTGAGTTTCGAGAGGTATTCCTGACGGTTATCGACGCCGTACACCCACTCCTCGAGGTATTCCTCGACCCGATCTCCATCGACGCGGTCGCGCCAGGCATCGTACACGGTCCGATCGCGGTCGTAGTGGCCCTGAACGTAGGAGGGATGGGCGCCGTAGGGCTCCTCGACGAGGTAGTCCACGGCCGAACCCACGGCGACAGTGCGGTTGGGGTCGCTTCGGGTGATATCCTCATCGACGACCTCTTCGGCGGTGAGGACGACGGTTTCCGCGGCAAATATGGCGTCGCGCACCTCCCCGATAGTTCCCCAGACCTGTGCGTTGCCTCCCCCATCGGCCCGGGGCACGTGAGCGATCGTCACGTCCGGTTCGAGCGGGGGGACCACGTGGATCTCCTCGCCCTCGTACGGGCTCTCGACGGTCATGATATCGGGGTTGTTGGCCGGCAGGTCCGATCCGGTGAAGGTCCGCAGCGGCATGAACGGGAGATCGCGCGCGCCGGCGGCGAGTCTTGCCGCGAGGCTGTAGTGAGTGTACTCCTCAGTGTCGATGTCCTCGCCAGCCTCAATGGCTCGTCGGAGGCCGCGGCTGGCGAACGAGAAGACACAGCCCGACAGACAGTCGGCTGCGAGAAGTTGGTCGGTGATCAAGTCGGGGGACATCCGACCGAGGGTTAGGTCGCTGTACGCCTGGCGGATGATCTCGTGGCCGGCAGCAAATGGCGACAGGTGTGTGAACCCCGGCAGATAGACGGTCTGCCCGTCGGCGACCGCCTCCTCAACGGCCGTCGTCATGTCGACGCGTTGCATAACCGAACGATTTCGGCCGACCGGTTAATCCTACCGTCACGGCCAGAGGATTTTTGCTTTGGTATTAGAAAGATGGTTGGTATGACGAGGGCTGGTGGGGGCCGACGACGGCGGGAGGTACTGGCAGGACTGGGAAGCGGCTTTGTGGTGGGACTTGCGGGCTGTGGTGGGGACGGCGGCAACGCGACGCCGACATCCGGAGCCGGCAGTAGTGGCAACGGGAGTGGAGGTGATAGCGGTGGATCCGGCGGGGCGACCGCTGCACCGACGGAAGCGGAACCCACACCCCAGCCGACGGCGGCCGAGGAGACGGCCGACCCCACGGCCACGCCGATCCCCATCGAACAGGAGACGCTCGAGCCGGCAGTCGCCGACCGCGTGAACGAGGTACGGAAGGCCAACGGTGTCGGCTTCCTCGACTGGGACGGCGAACTCCACGGGATCGCTCGGGACTACTGCTGGGAGATGATCAAGAACGAATTCTTCGGTCACACAAACCCGAACGGCAAGGACCAGAGCGATCGGTACCAGGCCGCCGACTACCAGTGTACCGTCCAGGGCGGGGGCGCTATAGACGGCGGCGAGTGCATCGCGCGCGTCTCCTACGACGATCCGCCCAGCGTTACCGAGATCGCGGTGGACGTCGTCTCGCGACTCCGCGAGGACACCCAGGCCGGAGGGATGCTCGCGGAGTACTGGCAAGCCCAAGGCATCGGTGTGGTGATCGACCCAACCGCGTCGAACACCCGTCTGTACGTCGTGCAGTACCTCTGCTAGCTCCGACAGCGCCAGACACCGCGGTTATCGGCACGGGCCGTCGCGGCCACCTCGCGGAATCGGTCGAGTTCCGTGAAGTCGGTGACGTAGACTCTCGCGTAGCCCTCCTCGAGGAGTCGCTCGTTCAACTGGGTCTCTCCATGGTACACGTACGCCAGGAGCCGGTCGTAGCCGCCCCGGCGATCGGCCTCGGGGTCGAGTTCCAGTCTCACCGCTCGATCGGCCACGAGATCGGCCGTAAATCTGGTGGCGTTCTCGCCGACGGCACGGAGGCACTCCCGCGCCGCGGAGGTGTCCGGAACCCCCTCAAACTCCGTCGGGTCGGTGGAGCCACGGACTTCAGGGGTATCGACGCCTAGCAAGCGGACAGTGTCCGTCGAGCCGTCCGCCAATCGGACGTCGATCGTGTCGCCGTCGACGACGTCGATCACGGTTGCGTCGTAGCGGTCGGCCCGGCCATCGCCGATCGTGCCAGCGCATCCCGCCGCGACACCGCAGACGAGGAGCAGTACGAGCAGGACCTGCTCCCGGTGCATACCGGGCGCAAGACAGCGGCCGGGCAAGTGTCTTCTTCCCGGCGTCGACCGGTCAGGCCTTCGGAGAACCACTCGGCCGTTCGGTCCCAGCTGCGCGGGCAGCGATAAGCACACAAATTGTCGTTACGGCGAACGTCAGGAGGCCGGCGCCGCCGACGACCGTCCGGACGGCCGACCCAAAGCCGAGCGCGGGCGTGAGTGCCGTCATAGCGGCCCCCATGGCGATCGGGGTCAGAGTGGCGACAAGGCGGCCGCCGGCTTCGGCGACGCTGACGAGGCCCGCCCGGAGCCGGGCCGGCGCAAGGCCGGTGATGGCGCTCCGGTACAGCGCCAGCGTCAGTCCGAAGCCGACGCTACTCGCCGCCACGCCGCCCGCCGCAACGAGCAGGCCCGGCGCGAACGCGAACGCGGCTAGGCCCGCCCCGAGGATGCAGTTCCCCGAAAGCAACGGATACAGCCGACTATCGAGCGCAGCAGTAACGCGGCCGGCCTGGCTGGCGGCCAGCGCGTAGGACAGGCTGCCGACGGCGACGAGGGCCCCTGCCTCTCCGGGAGTGCCCCCGAGCAGTCTGACCACGACGATCGAGTTGAATGTGAGGAAGCCGAACCAAACGACCAGGACTAGCCCCCGGGCAATCACGAGGGCGAGGACTCGCCGGTGAGAAAGCAACGCGAGGAGCTCCCGTACATACCCTGCTCCAGTGTCCGAGGATGGTGGGTCGTCGTTCGTCGGTTCTTCGAACCACACCAATACGGCAAGGGCGATGGGAAATGCCATCGCGTACAGGAGGAACGGGAGTTGCCACGCGATGACGACCAGCAGGCCGGCAACCGGCGCGAAAACGGTCTGCCCGAAACCTGCAACCATCACCCGCAGTCCCTGCCCGGTCGCCTCCGCCGGCCCCTCGAAGATGTCACGGACGGTCGTGATGAGGATCGGATTGAGGCCGGCGAAGGCGGCCCCCTGCAGCAGCCGGAGGCCGAGTGCGACCCGGAAGTCCGTCGTGAGCGCAATAGCCGAGCCAGCCGTACCGAACACAAGTAACGACGCAACGAGCACCGGCTTCCGGCCAATCCGGTCGGCGATGGCACCGGCGACCGGGATGATCAGGATCGCGGGCGCGGTAAATGCGGAAATGAGCAGACCGACGTCAGCGGTGGTGGTGCCGAAGGGTTGGATAAGTGAGTCGAGCACCGGCGAGAGCACCGTCGTTCCGAGCAACGTCGGCACCGTGACCAACAAGACCAGCTGGAAGTCGCGATGCTCGAGAACGGCCGCGTCCTCACCAAACAACGCATCAAGGGGTGCCACCGTCGGCTCGCGGTGAAACGCGGGGGTCGCTTAAAGGACGCGGTCGTCGGGCTTGCACCGACTTCGGGGATCCCGAATCGCGGTCCGCGCCTGGTTTCGTATATCGAGTTTTAGTTTATTACTTAATTATTTCCCTCCCTGTGCTCGAGTCCTGGCGGCGGACCGACTCGAGTGCGGAATCTAGGCTGGGAGAAAACGCCTCGACGCCTTCAGCGCCGGCGACACGGACCGTCGGTCAGTCCCACTGGACGCCAGGGTTCGTCACCGCGCCGTTCGCCGCGGAGCCGAAGTCCCGCGTGTACTTCGCGAGTATACCGCTATCGTAAGGCGGTTCGGGTTCGTGGTCCGCCAGGCGGGCTTCGATCTCCTCGTCCGAAAGGTCGACCGACAGCTCGAGTTCGTCGACATCGATAGTGACGGTGTCACCGTCCTCGAGGGCGGCGATCGGCCCGCCAACGTACGCCTCGGGGGCGACGTGACCGATCGAAAAGCCCCGAGTGGCACCTGAAAACCGGCCATCCGTGAACAGCGCGACGTCCTCAGCGTGACCCTGACCGGCGACCGCGCTCGTGACGCCAAGCATCTCCCGCATGCCCGGGCCGCCACGGGGCCCCTCATTCCGGATGCACAGTACGTCGCCAGACTCGATGCTGCCCTCCTGGACGTACGCCATGGCGGCCTCTTCGTCCTCGAAGACCCGGACCGGACCCTCGTGGCGGAGGTGATCGGCGCCGGTGATCTTGATGACGGCGCCGTCCGGCGCGAGGTTGCCTGTGAGAATGCGGATGGCCCCCCGTTCGTGGATCGGGTCCGCCACGGGGTGCAGATAGTCGACATCGAGCTCCGCGATGGCGGGCGGGTCAACCCGCTCGAGTTCCGCAGCCATCGTCCGGCCGGTGACGGTAAGTGCGTCGCCGTGGAGCAGGTCCGCGTCGTGCAGGGCCCTGAGGACGACCGGCACGCCACCGACCTCGTGGAGGTCGTTCATGACCTTCTCACCGCCAGGCTGGAAGTCGGCGATCTTCGGCGTGCGTTCGCTGATCTCATTGAACGTCTCGATGTTCAGGTCGACACCGGCCTCGGCGGCCATCGCCAGCAGGTGTAAAACGGCGTTCGTCGAGCCACCCACGGCCACCTGAAGGGCAATGGCGTTCTCGAAAGACGCCCGGGTGAGAAAGTCGGACGGCCGACGGCCCTCGTTGACGGCCTCGACGGCCAGTTCGCCCGCGCGGCCTGCCTCGTCGTACCGTCCCTGGGCCTCCGCAGGCGGGGACGCGGAGCCGAGCGGCGCGAATCCGATCGCCTCGGAGATCGACGCCATGGTGTTCGCCGTGAACATGCCGCCACAGGAGCCCGCTCCCGGGCAGGCATGGCGCTCCATCTCGTCGAGTTCCGACTCGCTCATCTCCCCCTCGGCCACGGCCCCCACTCCCTCGAAGACGTTCTGGATGGTGACATCGCGACCCTCGTGCTCGCCGGGCAGAATCGACCCCCCGTAGAGGAAGACAGAGGGTAGGTCGGTCCGGATGGCGGCCATCATCATGCCGGGCATGTTCTTGTCACAGCCGCCGATCGTGACCAGGCCGTCCATCCGTTCGCCGAAGGCGACGAGTTCGACAGAGTCCGCGATGACCTCACGGGAGATCAGCGACGCCTTCATCCCCTCGGTCCCCATCGAAATGGCGTCGGAGATGGTGATCGTTCCGAACTCGATGGGCATGCCCTCGTTCCCGTCGATACCTTCGTAGGCAGCCTCTGCGACGTCATCCAGGTGGACGTTACAGGGCGTGATATCCGCTGCCGGATTGGCGACGCCGATCATCGGCGAGGCGAGATCAGCGTCATCGTAGCCCATCGCGCGGAACATTGCCCGGTGTGGCGCTCGCTCCGTGCCCCGGGTAACCTCGTTGCTGGGGAGGCCCGGATCCTTCTCCTCGGCGTTGGGCGCGTCGGTCCTCGGCTGCTGGCTCATACCCCCGAACTCGCTCCGGCCGGCCTTAAGTTCGGCTGTCGGGCCGCACGGTTCATGATCCTACGGGGGCAAGGCCGGCCATGGCGACCGTCCGGACCGGCCCACGCCTGCACCTGGGCTTCCAGAATCTTTCGCTGGCCCACGAACGGCTTTACGGCGGGGTCGGACTCGCCCTCGCCGCCCCGAGGATCGAGGTCCGGGCCGAACGATCGGAAACGATACAGTGTGACGACTCGGCCGTCGCGGATTACGTCGACGACGCTGTCACGGCGCTCGACGTCCCTGGCGCGGTCGTCCAGGTCCCCGAGCGATACGATCGACACGTCGGTCTCGGAAGTGGCACACAACTGGCGTTATCCTGCCTCGCCGCCGTCGCCCGTGCCTACGATCGGGCGGTCGACGTCAGGAAGCTGGCGCCGGCGCTCGGCCGTGGCGGGCGCAGTGGGGTCGGTGTCGCGACCTTCGAACGGGGCGGATTTGTAGTCGACGCCGGTCACCCGACGGAACGGTTCACCTCGGCCCCGCCCGCACGAGGTGATTGGACTGTGCCGAAAGCGATCGTCACGCACGCGGTGCCGGCTGATTGGCGGTTCATCCTGGTGAGACCGGCGGCGGAGGCAGGCCCGAGCGGCCCGCCCGAGGACGAGCGGATGCGCTCGGTTGTCGAGGGCGCGGATCCGGGCATCGCGGACGACATCGCGACGCTGCTCAGCCGGCGACTGCTGCCGGCACTCGTCGAGCGCGACCGAGAAGGGTTCGGCGCCGCCGTCGCCCGTCTCGGCCGACTGAACGGCGCATGGTACGCGGACGAACAGGGTGGCGTCTACCGACCGCCCGCAGGCCGTATCGTCGAAGCGCTCGGCTCGGTGTCTGCGATCAGCGGCGCCGGCCAGTCGTCCTGGGGTCCCACCGTCTACGGAGTGACGGACGAAGGGGTCGTCGAACGGGCTGTCGGTGGTGCGCGCGATGCGTTGGCGGACCGCGGGCTCGACGGGCGAGTGCGGGCGGTGGCACCCCGGAATGCCGGCGCGGACGTCGTGAAGTGACTCCGCGAACAGGTTTAACCCCGCAGGGGACGAGGTGCGGCCATGGCACGGATCCCCTTCGGTATCAACCGCCTCGACGATATCGTCAACGGCGGCGCACCCCCGGGGAGTGTGGTACTGCTCGCCGGCGAGGCCGGCGCCGGATCGCGGGAGTTCATGTATACTAGCGCAGTGATGCACGGCCTCTCGGAGGCCGACGAAGAGCTGTTCGACCTCCACTACGGCGAGTTACCGCCGGAAGCCGACCTCCCGGAAGCAGTCCACTACATTACCTTCACGCAGGGCGAATCCCAGCTCAAGGACGAGATCGCGACGGCGATGGACCCTGACATGGCCGAGCCAGCGCTCTCGGAGATCAACTTCGTCTCGCTGTCGAACCACTACTTCCACGTCAGTCCCGTCCCCCGTGACTGGTACGCCGAGGAGACGCCGAACATCACGAACCTGCGGGAACGAAGCCAAGAACGGGAGGGACTGCTGTCCGCGCTCGGGACGGAACTCTCACGTCGAGCGCCTGGCAACCTGATCGTTCTCGACTCGCTGTCCAACCTCATCAGCGCTATCGACGAAGACGAGCTCTCGTGGGCGGACGTCAGTTACCTGGTCACGGGACTGCAACGGGCGGCCTACGACTGGAACGGGCTGCTTCTGATGCACGTCAACGCCGACGCCCTCACGGAGCGTCGCCTGGGGCAGCTCGTCGACGCCTGCGGCGGGTCGATGCGCTTCCGGTGGGAGACCGGCGGCAGTACACGGGCACGCACGCTCGCCATCCAGCAATTCCGTGGCGTCCTCTCGCAGATCGAGGCCGAGGACATCGTCCAGTTCGAGACGGAACTGGGCGAAACCGGGTTCGA
This sequence comes from uncultured Halobacteriales archaeon, assembly GCA_964443815.1. Lineage (GTDB taxonomy): Archaea > Halobacteriota > Halobacteria > Halobacteriales > Haloarculaceae > CAYLJD01. The sequence continues at coordinate 10,127 of CAYUFG010000022.1, forward strand.
CATCAGCGACGTCCGCAAAATTCGGTGACTGGAGCTTGTCCGGCGAGAATAGCCGGCAAACGCTTAACTGTCCACTCTTGTAATCTCCGGCCACATGGCGAGTGAGCAGGCCGAGGGTGAGTCCCTGTCCGTCGAGCTCCCGGCCGAGCTTGCGGAGTGGGTACACGACAAATCGGGGGCGCTCGATGTCACGCCTGAGACCCTGCTGCGACAGTTACTCTCCTCCTACCGCACCACCGCCGACCTCGCTGTCGATGTCGACGGCGACGCCGTCGAGATCGACGTCGACGAGTCGGAATCCGCGGCGGCGTTCGTCGAGCCCGTCGTGGCTGCGGCCGTTGGAGGATCCCATGAAGCGGAGGGCGTCGATCCAGCCGACCTAGAACGCGTCCAAGAGGTGGCCGCCGAAGCGGCTCGTGAAGCCGTCTCCGGCGAGCGGGTCGCGTCCACGGACCGCCTCTCTGACATCGAAACACGGCTCGATGCTCTGGAAGCGGATCTCGACGAGAAGATCGACGACGTTAGAGGGCGAGTGATCGAGGTCAAGCGGGAAACCGACGCCAAGGCCCAGGCCGACCACGATCACGACGGGATCGAGGCGGTCGGTCGACAGCTCGCGGACCTGCAAGACGAGGTCGCGACGCTCGCGGGCACGGTCGCAGACCTCGAATCGGGATCCGCGCCCGCCCGCCTCGATGACGTCGAAGAGGACCTCGCCGAAATGGAGGACCGGCTCAGGACGGTTGCGTGGATCGTCCGCGATCTCCGCGAGGCCCAAGAGGCGAACACGGGCGATGCGGGGCTGAGTGAACTCAAACGCGAGGCGGCCGCCGCCGACGTCGCCCGCGCCAAGTGTGAAAACTGCGGAGAGGGTGTCGACATCAGCCTGCTCACCGAGCCGGCGTGTCCACACTGCGAGGCGACGGTTAGCAGGGTTGAACCGTCCAGTGGGTTCTTCTCGAAACCGACGCTGCGTGTGGCGTCTCAACTTACGGCGGGTGAGACGCAGTGACAAGCGAGGAGGACGACCCGGAGGCCGACGGGGAAGCCGATCCAGAGACCGAACCGAGAGCGGACGAGGATGCTGACCCCCTCGATGACCTTGATGCTGGGAACGACATCGGAACGGATCCGATAGACGAACTCTCGGAGGCTGCGAGCGGCCACCAGGGCGACCCCTTTGCAGGGCTCGGAGAATGGGACGGTGCGGATCCCACGGAACTTGAAGACGAGGTGGAGACGGGCGAGGATGTAACGATGCCGGGGGAATTCGAGCCCGTCGACGATCCGGACGTCTCGTCATTCGACGTAGACGAGCCTCCAGAGTCGGATCCCTTCTCCGAGATGACGCCCGAATTCGCCGAACTAGACCTCGGTGACGTCGACGAGGACGAGGTCTGGGAAGCCCTGTCGGCGGCCGAAGCCCGAGGGTCCGTGGCGGACATCCAGGACCGCACCTACGCCGAAGTGTCCAAACACAGTTACTGCGAGCAGTGCGAGTACCTGACCGGCCCCCCGGAGACTACATGCACGAATGAGGGTACGGAAATCCTTGCGTTTACCGACATGGAGACCGTCCGTGTCGTCGACTGTCCAGTCGTCGCTGAGCGCCGAAAGTTAGAGCAGGAGCACTGAGGTTTTAGGCTTCGGACGAGTTACAGTAAATATGCAGTTCTGCGAGGCGTGTGGCTCTCTCATGCATGGCGACGGCGACGAGATGGTCTGTACGGACTGCGACACGCGAGTGGCGAAGGACGAGGACCTGGCCGCGGAATTCGTCTCGACGGAGGAACAAGCAGACGACGAACTCATCGAGACTGAGGAGGGGGCGGACTTCGAGGGCAAGCCGACGGCGACCGACGTAAGCTGTGATGAGTGTGGCTACGGCGAAGCGTGGTACGAGATTAAGCAGACCGCGTCGGCGGACGAGCCGCCGACGCGATTTTTCAAGTGCAAGGAGTGTGGATACCGGTGGCGTGAGTACAATTGAGGTCGAGACGAGTATAGCGACTCCGCACGGTGGATCGGGACGGCGCAGTATCGCTGCCTCATACTAAGGTTACGAGCGGATTCCCAGGACTTCGGACGGGTGGGGGATGTCAAGCACGCGGACGCGATACTCGTACGGTTCATCGTAACTGTCGACCGTCTCGGGCAGTCCGACCACGGTTTCAACCGGTCGAGTCGGTTCGTTCGGCACCACGTAGGCTCTCCGCGACAAGTCGGCACCTCACGCTCACTGCGGCGTGCGGAGGGCAACCGACGACGGGACTGTGACGGACCCCCTGCGCGATGGGTTCAGGTTTCGATGCTACCCATACCGGGCGCTCCGTGACGGTCTGCGAGAGAGATATGGAGGAGGCACGCCTGCTCGCCCGACTGACGTCAACGGTGGTCACCGGGCACGATCGTCTCCGAGGACTGTAACCACGCGCGGTAGTTCTCGCGGTCGAAGATTACGACCTCGTCGTCGCCGAGCGACAGTCGATCGTACCGACCGGTCCTCCCGTCTGTGGCAGCCCGACCGTCCGGGTCATCTGCGGCATCTGCGGTCATCGTCGTTCTGCCCCGTGGGGGGCTCCTCCAGATTCGGCTACCGTACGGGATTAAATAAAGGGGGCAGCGCGGTTAACGAAGGTGAAAGAACCCGGAGACGGCGGGCCCCGCAGTCCCGACAGTACCAAGCAGCGCAGCCGAACGCGGAGTTTTTTGCGCCGGCCGCCGAAGCCCACCCGTGTCAGTCGACTCGGGGCGTCGCGTCGAAGTTCATCCAGGCAAAGAGGCCGTCGTGGACTTCGATCCGGGGTTGACGTTCGAGTGCGTCGACGAGTGCACCTGGTGTTGTCACCATGGTGTGCTGCTCTACGAGCCGGATTTTCTCCAACTGGCGGAGTGCGCGTCGCTGGCCGAGGCGACGACGCAGGTCCGCGGCGAGGACTTCGTCCGCAAGGAATCCAAGGACCGTAACGATCACGTGGGAGACGACGGGGAGGCGTGTTTCTTTCTCCGCGAAGACGGACTCTGTTCCCTCCACGACGAACACGACTGGAAGCCGGCCCGATGTTCCGTCTTTCCGTTGCACGTCGAGGTCGAGGATGGCGACATCCACGTCACCGTCCGCGAGGAGGCAGAGGACCATTGCGAGGGTCTCGATGTCAGCGACCGGCGGATCGTCGACCACCTGGACGCCTTCCTGCCGGCCGTGCTCTGGGAACTCGACGATCCCGAGACGCGACGCGAGTTGTAGGCGTGGCCTGGAGCGTGATTCGGTCAGCCCGAGAGCTGCCGCCGGAGACCCATCTCGGACCGCGAGACGCCGGCGAGTCCGAGTGGATATCGAAAGTCTACTCGATCGGGACTCATATCGATCTCCCGATCCCCGCATTCGGGGCCGGAAGCGGTGTCTCCCCCACCGGAGTCAATCATATACCGCTATACTGATTTACCGGACGGCTCACACCGGAATCGTCCCGACGGCGAGCCAGGCGGCGAACACGACCAGCCCCCCGACAGCCGTGCTGCCGACGGCGTGGATCCGTAGGGCGTCGAGCAGTTCGTGGGAGCCTTCCGAGAGACCACAGACCTCGTCGACCTCGCCACCGATCTCGCACGAGGGGAGGAAGTCCATGGCAACATGGAGGAAGACGCCGGCGGCAAACCCGAAGATAGCGGCGTTAGCTGCTGGGATGGCAGGTACGGGGAGCAGGGCTGCCGGAATCGCCGTGATTCCAACGCCGGCGGCCGGCAAGAGCAACGCAGCGACGGGCTTGCCCGCCTGACGGAGCCGGTTGGCCGCGGCGTACCCGGCGGGGCCCTTGTGGGAGACGATTGCAAGCCCGAGCAGTAGCCCGAGTTCAGGCATCGATCCGTAGACCAAGCCAATGATGGCGCCGGCGGCGAGTGCATGGGCCGAAATCTGGGCGGCAGTGACGTCGAGCCCGACGTCGAGGTGCGAGAGGCGGTGGCCGATGACGTGCCCCCCGTAGCCGACGATGATTCCAGACGCGACACCGAACCCCCCGATGCGGGGGTCAGTGCCGATTGCCTGCGGTACAAGAAAGACGGCCGCGCTCGTGATCATGGCCCCGCTGGCGAGGCCGTAGCCCCAGACGAGCCGGCCGGGTCGTGTCACCCGTGAGCGAGCGCCGAGAACGCCCCCCAGGACCATCGCCAGAAAGGCAACCCAGGATATGACGAACACCTTTGTGATGCCCTCGGCGACGGCTACGATGGACAGCATCACTAGGAGCACCGCCGCCGCAAGCCCAAGCGGTGATGCTATCAGGGAGAATTTATTAAACCGCCCCTCTGAATTAGCAACCATACCGGTTGTCTGCCGGTTACGTTGATAAATCCCCCGGTCGAGCCGGCCACGCCGGGCCCATGGCCGGATTCCGGGGGCTGTCGGGTGCGACCGGCCGGTACACCCAATCGATTGGGGCCGAATATCAACCGGTCCGGTTCCGTCGGGCGGTATGGACGACCGGGCCGTGACGGTTGTCGGCGGCCTCTCGGCTGCCTGCTATCTGGCTGACGCCCGCGTCGATGTTCGTCTACACGAGAAGAACGACCAGTTGGGTGGCCGGGCGAGGACGCTGGAACGTGACGGCTTCACCTTCGACATGGGGCCGTCCTGGTACCTAATGCCGGACGTCTTCGAGCACTTCGACCGCGAGCCCGCGGACTTCTACGACCTCCAGCCCCTGTCACCTCATTATCGCGTCTTCTTTACCGACGGCGACCGCGTCGACGTGACTAACGAGTTAGCCGACCGACGAGAGACATTCGAATCCTACGAGTCCGGGGCAGGGGCTGCCCACAAGCGATTCCTTCAGACGAGCGAGCGGCACTACGACACCGCCATGGAACACTTCGTCTACGAGAACCGCTCTCGGCCCCATGGAGGACCACGTCGACCATCCCAAACTCCGCCAATTGCTACAGTACACGCTCGTTTTCCTGGGTGGCTCCCCAGCCACAACGCCGGCACTGTCCAACATAATGACCCACGTGGACCTCAACCTCGACGTGGACTACCCGGCCGGCGGAATGGGAGCCGCCGTCGACGATCTCGTCCGCTACTCGGAAGAAGCCGTACAGAACGTAGACGTCCTCCCTGACGCGGGCGGGTAGCAGGCGTGTCGCATAGCAGAAGGTGTTACCAGTCCGCCGGTGTATCTCCCGGCCGCGGGACACCTGCACGTCGTTCACGGGGGAAGCTACGCCGGTTAGCCGTGAAAGCGGGGCACCCTATAGATTAGGGCCATCGGCCGGCCCGAGGTAGCCCCAGGCCTGGAGCCGGTCGCCGTCGCCCCCGATCCAGCGCTCACCGATGTCGTCTCGGTAGTACATGTTGGGCATGAGGATGTCGTCGATGCGGTCGTAGGCCTGTTCGCGCGCCGCGTGCATCGTATCTCCTTTGCCAGTCACGACAATCGGCATTCCGTTGTCTCCGGCTGCCCGCCACTGGCCATCAATTTTCTTTGTGTCTTCCAGATGGATTCCTTCCCGATGTTCCGTCTTGAACACCACAGCTGCGTTTCGAGAATTCTCATCGTATGTCTTCTCGTCATCGAACGGGAACGGCGGCAAGACAATTCGAACGCCAATCTGGTATCCGTTGTGCACCGCTAGTTCGGGGTTTGTGCCATGTGCGAGGTCGTAGAAAAACTCGCCAGTAGACGACTCAATGGACTCTTCCTGCAACGCAATCGTCGGATACCCAAACCGCGGCGTGAACTCCAATGGGTAGATCCCGGTCTCGTTCACGATGCAGTTGATGTCGATGCTCCCGACGTAGCCCTCTTCGGCGAGCCAATCTTCGAGTTGCCCAAGGGTCTCTTTGAACAGTTTGTTCTGGCCGGCCCAGAACATTGATGTTCCCATTTCACCGGTCTGGGGGCCGATATTTCCGGGGAATAATTTCTTATGCTCAAAATTGAAATTGACCGGGTCAATGAACTCGTTGCCGTTAATGAACCCGCAGATGGCGACCTCCACGCCGTCCACTTTCCGCTGCAGTTGAAAGCCCTTCATCCGGTGTCCCCACGCCTTCTTGTAGGCGCGGAGCACCTCGACAACATCGCTGCCATCCTCCTCATTCCCGACGTAGAGCAGTCGTTTAACGTTCTGGACTTCCCCAAGTGGCTTGATGACGTACGGGGCAGGATTCTCCCGAACGTGCTGGATGCCCACGTCGAAGTCGTGGAAGATGTGGTGTTCAATGGTGGTGACACCGTGTTCTTCGAGGATCTCCATCGCGTAGCCGCGATCCTCTTCGAGGCGGTCGGTGTTCGGCGTTCCACCGACGACAGCCTTCCCTTGGTCACGGAGTTCCTGAGCGAGTTTCCCGGTCCCGATGTCCGGTCCAACCCAGATGTCGTCGAAAATGATGACATCGGCCCATTCGACTTCCGCGCGCCAATCGTCGGTTTTGGGCACGAAGCCCTCCCCGATTTCCCTGTCGCTCTCGGCCCCGATGTAATACTTGACGTCGTGACCTTCACGGTGAACCTGCCAAGCGAGGTCGGTGATCAGTGCTGCGTCGGCGGAGACGAAGAGAAATCGCTTGCTCGTCATCTGGGGGCCACCTCCGCGGCTGTGGGGTCCATGGAATCCGCTGGACGGTCACGATGGACAATCATGGACCACGCTGGGGGTCGAACCACAATATAGGCTGGCCTGTTTGTCCAGGAGGATCCAAACGGCCGAATGAGGGTCCCCCGGCGGAGAACCGGCCGAACGGCTTTGGTCGTGGGGCTCCGATCCATCCGGCATGACGCGCCCCGAACTCGCGGCCGCGAGCGACGACCTAGCGGCAGCCGCCGACCTGGTGGATGACACCAACCACGCTGACCGACTCGAGAACCTCGCCGACCAACTCGAGCGACTATCCGCAGCAGAGACGGGACCGGATCACGGCCGACTCGCGCGGATCCAGTCGGCCATGCACGACGTTCGCGAGGCAGTCGACGACGACGCGGTGACCAGAATCCGGGAGGCCCACGAAGCCATCAACGAGTACCGTGAGGGACTCGAAGGGGTATAATCCATCCTACGTAGGTAATTCCTATGAAGGTATATTTTGAGCGTTCCATCTATCGTCGGCGAAGAGGTCTCGAGGAGGATCCACGGAATGGCACCGTTCCGGGGGGAGGTTGTGGCCGATCGACCGGAACTGCGCCTCCTCCTGAGTCACCACCAGTAGGAGGGCGTGAAAGTGAGCTGTCTCGTGGCCGCCGATCCGGAACTTCTCGACCTTGACGGATCCGCCCATGTCCATGATGAGCCCGTAAACAGTCGCTATCAACCCTCGAGTCGAAATTTGGCTTCGAGGTCGACCACGCACGAGGCGATCACGCTCCCACCAACCCAGGTGCCCAGGAAGGGGCTGTTGGGGTCACGCCGTCTCGGTCACAGAGCACGAGACCGTCCACTCGACGTCCGTCGACGTCCTGAGTCTGTCGTAGAAGGCCCGCAACCCGACCTGGTCGGTCTCGGGGAGAACGTGTAGCCGAACGGCGCCATCCCGAACGGCGACCCGGAACACGTCCGCAGTCTCGTCGTCCCGGACCAGGTAGACCGGCATCGGTAACTCGAGAAAGTCGCCGTACCTGTAGGGACCGGCCTCGAGGAGCGACTCGACGACGGCTGCGAGTGGTCGCTCGGGCGACTCGGATGGATCGAGGTCGAAACGGGTTCCGCCGTCGTACTCCATGTGGCCAGTCGAAGAAAACCTACGCGCCGGCCGGGCAGGAATCTCGAAACGGGATTCGCCGGCCATCAGTGCACCTATACGTCCGGTTCGTATTTAAGCGTGCAGCCGAAATCGGCCGATCTCCGGGGATAGACGGTCGGTTCCAGTCCGACGAGCCGCCGTAGGTTTAACCGACTTGGTCGCGTCCAATACGCATATGTGCGGACGATTCTCACTGTTTCAGCCACCGGATGTCGTCGAAGAGCGGTTCAACGCCACCTTTGGCTACCCGTACGAGCGTCGGTACAACGCAGCGCCGGGACAAGCCATGCCGGTGATTACGGACGAGCGCCCAGTCACCATCCAGGCCGTCGAGTGGGGGCTTGTTCCGCTCTGGGCCGACGACCGAAACGACGCGCCCACCCCGATCAACGCCCGGGGTGAAACTGCGGCGGGGAAAAACACCTTCCGGCAGTCGTTCGCCGGTGCGGACCAGGGGGGCGATGGGGCCGAGGAGGCGGCGGGGCGGTGTCTCGTGCTTGCGGACGGTTTCTACGAGTGGGGCGAGGCTGCCGAGGGAAAACAGCCCTACCGAATCACGCGGGCCGATGATGCACCCTTCGCCATGGCCGGATTGTGGACCCGCTGGCAGCCATCGGGCGACCAGACCGATCTCTCCACGTTCACGGAGGGGGCGACCGACCGCGAACCGGACCTGCTTCAAACCTTCGCCATCCTGACCTGTGCCGCCAACGAAACCGTCGGCGAAATCCACGATCGGATGCCGGTCATCCTCGATTCGGCCTCGGAGCGAGAGTGGCTGAAGGCCGACCCAGAGGCGGCACGCGATCTACTGGTGCCCGCACCCGACTCGTCGCTACGCATCTATCCCGTCTCGCGATCGGTGAACGACCCGTCGAACGACAGGCCATCGGTTGTCGAAGCCGTCGACGTCCCCGGCTAGTACACCGCGTTCCGAATCCGTGGGTCGAGCGTGTCGAACCGATCGAGGTACTCATTCCGTTCCTCGCGGAGGTCGGCCAGTTCGGCGTCGTAGTCCTCGTAGTGGTCCGGCGGGTAGAACATACCGACATTGAGGTCCGGGACCGACTCTGGTAGGTCGAGGTCGAGGACGTCGTCGTGGGCCCATTCGATCTCCCCACAGGCCGCAGCGACGAGTATCGTCACCGACTCGCGGACGCCGATGTCAGCTTTCGCGGGACCGACGTGGCCGGTATTGATGACGAACGATTCCACGTCGTTGTCGCGGATCAGTTCGTAGAACCGGTTACCCTCCTCGCCGGGCGGGCCGACGATGAACGGGTTCGTGCCGACGACACGGATAGACTCGCCGGCCGCATCGGGGTCGCCCGCTGAGGTTTGGATGGACTCGCCGAGCATGAACGCTACCGCGGCCTGTTCGTCGGAGAGCCGCGCGACGGGCGGCATAAGCGGGTTGCGCGTGATGAAGAACAGCTGGTCGAGATCGTCCAGGTCGATGTCGTCGGCAGCGCTCTCCAGGCACGCCCGCTGGATGACCGCGCGACCGTTGCTCGTCAGAGTGGCGTCGTCGAAGTCCACCCGACCGTCCTCGCGGACGGTGACGTTCTCGAGGACCGCACTCTCGTCGGTCGCCGCGCGGTACAGTGCGGGCTGTTCGTCGCCGTCCAGTCCGTTGGTCTTGATATACAGTCCCCGTCCCTCGCTGCCGGTGACGCGCCCGTCCGGCATGAGTGCACAAACGTCGTCCTGGAGCATCTCGGCGCCCTCCGGCTCCTCGAGCCAGCAACCATGACCGGTTAGCGTCGACTTACCCGTGGCAGACAAGCCCAGAAAGGCCTGGCCCACGGTGTCGAGACCCTCGTCGGTCTCGACGCGGACGCGCTTCGACCCGGCGTGGATGCCGAGTCCGCCCGCCTGTTTGGTGCGGTACATGAACAGGCGGAGGAAGGACTTCTTCGCCTCACCCGTGTAGTCGCTGCCGAGGACGAAGGTCAGGCCGGCGTCCGGGAGCACGCGAATTCGTCGCTGGCGATCCGCGCGGTGCTCCCAGTCGGGCAACTGGATCGTCCGGAAGTCGGGATCGCCCGAGGCGGGTTCGAGCAGCTTGGCCCAGGCCAGGGCAATCCGAGCGTAGTCTTCGGGGACGTACAGCCGGCACACGAACGACGTCACGGGATCACTACCGACGCGGCGGTCCACGCAGATCAGGTCCATCTCCGCCGCGGCGTCTAGCGCGTCGTCGATGGCGGTCCAGTCGGTGTCCTCGAACTCGTCGTCGACGAGGTTCGCGGTCTTGTCGGCGCTGCGGGATCGCTGCTGGCTGACATAGGCGGGACTGTCGAACTCAGTTGTAGTTTCGTCGGGTGCAGCCAGGTCCCGTAAGGTTTCGAGCGACGGGTTGTAGCGGACGTGGTCGGCGACCGCCGGGTCGGGGAAGTCCCCGGCCAGGTCGGCGGCCTCCACCCGCTGGGAAGTCATGTACGTCCAGGGTAACCAGCCCGCGGCATAAAGGATTGGAAACCGTGCCGCGGATGGGATTCGACCGCACGGTCGGTAGCCGTGAATTGCTCATCGTCGGGTCGATCCGACCCACCCCTGGGGGGTGAGCTTCCGCTTGACCTGTGTCACCGTTTCGATTTTATGTTCGGCGGCCGGACTCGACGGCGATGATCACCAGGGTGCGGGAGCGGTGTAGGCGATGAACATCCTGCTCACCAACGATGACGGCATCGATGCGCCGGGACTCCGGGCACTTGCCTCGGCACTCGACGACCTCGGGGAGGTGACGGTCGTCGCGCCCGCGGACAACCAGAGCGCGGTTGGGCGCGGGCTCTCGTACGGGCGGATGGGACCCGATGGAGATATGGTCGGGGGCACCGGCCTCAGCGACGGCGACGAGGACCCCTTTACAGTACACATCCCCCACGAGAACCACGACCTGGGCTACGCCATCCACGGCACGCCGTGTGACTGCGTCATCCTGGGCGTGGGGACGTTCGATCCGGACGTGGTGATTTCCGGGTGCAACGCGGGCGCGAACCTCGGCGTCCACGTGCTGCCGCGTTCCGGTACCGCCAGCGCAGCGGCGGAGGCAGCCTCGCTCGGCCTGCCATCGATCGCCCTTTCAATGGACGTCATCGGCCTTGAACGGGCGGATACCCGCGTCGATGCGTTCGAGCGGGCGGCCGCAGTCGGTCGGCGCCTCGTCGACCGCGCGATCGACGCCCAGGCCTTCGAGGTCGTCGACTACTTCAACGTGAACGTCCCGCGGCCGGATCGGCCGGTCGAGGGCCTCTCGGTCACCCGACCAACGGAGGTCTACGACATGCACGCCGACCTCGCGGACGGCCGGTTCAGTATCCACAACCCGCTCTGGGCGGACTTCGCCGAACGGGACATTCCCGACGATTCCGGCACCGACCGCCGAGCGCTCCTGGAGAACCGCGTCAGCGTCTCACCACTGACGCTCCCGCGAAGCGGAATCGACGCCGCCCTCGTCGAGCGGCTGGAGCGGACCTTCGACGGCGTCGCCTGACTCACCGGGGCCAGTCCGGGCCCCGCGGGCCGGTCGGTTGCTCCGATGCCAGGTTCACGGTCTCGGTTTCTCTTGGCGTGGGGACGGCCTCGCCGTTCTCGTAGCGCACGAAATTCAAGTAGTACGGCTCCCCGCAGCCAGCACCCTCGGCCTCGCCCTCGCCACAGACGATTCGGATGCCGTCGCAGGCCTCGTAGTCGCCGTCGAGCGGGGCGTAGTCCCACCCCTCGAGGGGGAAGGGCGTGACCGACTTGTCCGCGAGTCGGGCGTCCCGCTCGATCGAGACGACTGTCTCACAGCGGGGGCAGTGGTACCGGACCGCGACCATGGTGGTATTCCGGGTTCTATCCGGTTGAGTGTCGCGGTCGGGGACCGACGCACTTTTTGGCGCGAACCGCCCCACCGAGTCAGTGTGGCGGTCTCGGCCATCCTCGTCGTGGGGATCGCCGTGGCGGTCTTCGTCGGTGTTAACATCGGCGGCTCGTCGACCGGCGTGGCGTTCGGCCCCGCGACCGGTAGCGGCGTTCTCACCACGCGCACGGCCGCAGCGCTCATGGCCGTGTTCGTCCTCGTCGGAGGACTCACAGTCGGCAGAAACGTCGTCGATACCCTCGGTACCGGCTTCGTCCCCGGCCGATATTTCTCCGTCGAGGCGTCGATCGCTGTGCTGCTGTTCGTTGGGCTTGGCATCCTGCTCGGCAACGTGCTCAAAGTTTCCGCGAGCACCAGTCAGACGGCCGTCGCGGCTGTCGTCGGCATGGGTGCCGCACTGGGGGTCCTCGACTGGGGGACGGTCGGCGTCGTCGTCATGTGGTGGATCCTCTCGACGATCCTCGCGTTCTGGCTGTGTGCCTTCCTGGGGCGGTACTTCTACGATCCGATCGTCGACCTCCTTGCGTTCGAGAAGGGCGACCGAGATCGACTCGCGACCGGACTCGTGATCGCCATCGCGTGTTATATGGCGTTTTCAGCGGGTGCCTCCAACGTCGCCAACGCCGTCGCACCGCTGGTCGGATCGGGGCAACTCGACATGGTCCCCGCCGTGGTGGTTGGCGGGCTGGCGATCGGGGGAGGCGCCTTCATGCTCGGCTCGCGAACGATGGAGACTGTCGGCGAGGACATCACCGACTTGTCTCTCGAAGCGGCGCTGATTGCCGAAACGATCGCGGCCACCATCCTCACGGGACTTTCGTGGGCAGGGATCCCCGCCAGCCTCGCCGTCGTCCTGACGGCGTGCGTGATCGGGCTGGGGTGGGGTCGAGCGAGCCGCCGCGTCCCACTTGGGGCGATCGTCCGACCAGCGGGCCTGACTGACGCCGAACGGTCCACGTGGTCGAGCGATCAGCTCGATCTGTTCGATCCGAGCACGGTCAGACGTGTCGTCGCTACCTGGGTCGCCACGCCCACCCTCGCTGGCGTCATCGCCTTCGTGACCTTCGAGGTAGCGGCGCAGTACCACCTGCTGGTGTGAGAAAGCTGAGGCGGCAGACGGACGGTCGGGAGTGCGACATCGAGTCAGATTTTTGCGCGACGACGGCAAATTTCCCCGCGACGATGTCGACGCGCACGCTTCGAAGCCAGGTCCGCGGTCGGGGCACGCAGTTCCACGTGGAGATCGTCTACGGCCTGCTCTTCGTCGCCGGTTTCGGCTACCTCGTGTTTCGCGTGGACCCGCGGGTCGCGGCCTTCGAGGGCGGGCTCGTCCTCGGCTACCTGCTGCGTGTCTGGGAGAAAATGTCGCTGTACGAGCGGATCCTCGAGGAGGCCGTCTCCCAAGAGGCCGAGACGCAAGTCGAGGCCGAGGTCGAGGACCAGGTCGCCGACGAAGTCACAGCGGAGGTCGAAGAGCAGGTGCCCGATGAAGTGGCCGATGAGGTCGAGACGCAGGTCTCGGAGGAGGTCGCAGACGAGGTTGAAGCGCAGCTTTCGAGCGAAATCGAGGAGCGAGTCGCGGACGGGGTCGCTGACGATATCGAGGAACAGGTAGCCGAAGAGGTCGCCAAGGACGTCGAGGAACAAGTTTCCGAGGAGTTCGAGGAACGGGTTTCCAACCGGATCGAGTCGGAAGTCACGGACCGG
>CAYUFG010000023.1:0-22464 GCA_964443815.1 uncultured Halobacteriales archaeon
ACCCGGGTCTGCCGGCGAGTGCCATCCCAAAACACGACCGGCGTCGATCCACCCACGAATGGTACCCGGTATCGCCCACAATGGCTTGCCAGGCGTTGAAAGGTTCCGCACAGTTCCGGGCAGTGCGGATATATTTCACCTCAACCCTGGCACGTTTAAGTGGTATATCCCATATCGCTATATCAATTCAGTTCAAGACCGACTCAGCCATCCGAACGGTAAGGATTGAACGGACGCCTGGCGTCTGGTCTAGGCGGTACATAGCGCGAACACGTTCACCCTAGGGCTATAGCCAGTCCTTGAGCGTGTCAGTCATCGCCTCGTGGCGTTCCCATGTCGCCAGGTGCCCACAATCGACAAGCATCTCCACAGTCGCGTCCGGAGCCAGCTCGGCGGCCCGGTCGGACCACGCCGGTGGGAACACCTCGTCGTCCGCGCCGTGGACGAACATGGTCGGCACCGAGAGCTCAGTGAGTCGCTCGCTGTAGTCTGTCCGGTAGCCGTCCCACGTGACTTCGGTCCCGCGCAGGCTTCGAAACGCAGCTCCTGCTCCCGGTCGCCTCGCCTCCTGTTGGACGAGGTCGATCAGTTTCTCTGGGACGTCGTACGCGTCGTGGGCGAGCGTTTCGAGACCGGCCGCGACGTACCCACGGCTGCGTCTCATGAGTTCCACTGAGAGGTGGTTCGTCACTTGCAGCCGTGCCAGGAGCCAAGTGAGCCTGCCGCTGGAAAGCGACTGTCCGAGCCCCATGGCATCCACCGCCACCAGTTCACTGATTCGATCCGGATGGTCGAGTGCGAGGCCGACGGCGACGCCACCACCGAGCGAGATCCCAGCCACTAGGGCGTCCTCTAGGTCGAGTGTCTCGAGAAATCCGGCGATCGTTTTGACGTGTCGCGGGATCGAGAGCGGGTCGTTGGGCTGCGGATTGGGGCCGTATCCGGGGAGATTCGGAACGACAATCCGACCCTCGTCGGCGAGCGGCCCCAATTGCGGGGCCCAGGAGATGTGTGCCGCGTCGATTATCCCCCCGTGCAAGAGTACTATCGGCCGACCCTCACCGGCGTGCAGGTAGTGAATTGGGTCGCCCTCTACGGTTGCGGTGTTTCGGTCGACCCCCCTAAGCTCCGAGATCTCTGGGACGTACTTGTCCTCTAACATGGCAATAGCTCGCACGTCCACCGCCAAGAAACTCGCCGTCAGGGCTCGAATTCGGGTTCGGGTGCCGGAACGCCGTCGTCGATCTCCTCGCCGGCGAGATCGAACTCCTCACGGAGGTCGATGATGCGGTCGCGGATGTCCGCGGCGAGTTCGAACTCGAGGTTCTCTGCGGCCGCACCCATTCGTTCCTCCAACTCCTCGATCAGCCGGGCAGCCTCGGCCGCGTCTTCGGGCTCAAGGCCGGCCGCCCCGCCGGTGTCGGTTTTCGAACCCGGCAGATTTGTCTCGGCGATCTCCTTGTCGATCGTCGTCGGCTCGTAGCCGTGTTCCTCGTTGAACTCCCGTTGGATCCGGCGGCGGCGGCGCGTCTCGTTGATCGCGGACTCCATGGCGTCGCTGGGATCGTCCGCGTACAGGACGACAGTCCCATTGACGTTCCGGGCAGCTCGGCCCATCGTCTGGACGAGCATCGTCTCCGATCGGAGGAAGCCCTCCTGGTCCGCGTCGAGGATAGCGACGAGCGAGACTTCCGGGATGTCCAGTCCCTCCCGGAGAAGATTGATGCCGACGAGGACGTCGATCTCGCCAAGCCGTAGCGAGCGAATGATCTCGTGTCGCTCTAGTGTATCGGTCTCGTCGTGCATGTACTCGACCTCGATGCCGGCCTCCTCGAGGAACTCCGTGAGGTCCTCCGCCATGCGCTTGGTCAGCGTCGTGACGAGGACCCGCTCGTCGTCTGGGACCCGTTCGATACGGTCCATAAGGTCGTCGATCTGGCCCTCGGCGGGCGAAATCTCGACCTCCGGGTCCACCAAGTACGTCGGTCGGACGATCTGTTCGACCACCTGGTCGGAGACCTCCCGTTCGTAGTCGGCTGGCGTGGCGGAGACGTACAGCGTCTGGCCGGTCTTGTCCTCGAACTCGTCGAACGTCAGGGGCCGGTTGTCGTAGGCTGTCGGCAGCCGAAAACCGTTATCGACGAGCGACTCCTTCCGGCTGCGATCGCTCTCGAACTGGCCCCTGATCTGTGGGATCGTCTGGTGGGACTCGTCGACCACGGTGAGGAAATCCTCGGGGAAGTAGTCGAGCAGGCAGTAGGGCGCCTCACCAACCTCTCGGTCTGAGAGGTGGACGGAGTAGTTCTCGATGCCGGAACAGTAGCCCGTCTCCTGCATCATCTCGATATCGAACCGGGTGCGCTCCTCGATGCGCTGGGCGGCGACGAGGTCGCCGTTGCGCTCGAAGTGACGGATACGGTCCTCGAGGAGTTCCTCGATCTCCTCGATGGCCCGCTGGAGGCGCCGATCCGGGATGGAGTAGTGTTCGGCGGGGTGGATCAGGGCAGCAGGTTCCTCGCTCTTGATCTCCCCCTCGAGTGGGTCGAGCTTGCGGATCCGCTCGATCTCCTCGCCCCAGAACTCCACCCTGAGTGCGTACCGGCCGTACATGGGAAAGATTTCGACCGTGTCCCCGCGCACGCGAAACGTGCCCTGCGTGAAGTCGACGTCGTTACGCTCGTAGTTGAGGTCAACCAGCCGACTGAGGAGGTCGTCTCGGTCGATCCGCTGGCCGTGCTCAAGGCGTAGTGACATGTCCACGTAGTTGGCGGGGTCACCGAGGCCGTAGATGGCCGACACTGAGGCCACCACAATGACGTCGTCGCGCGTGAGCAGCGACCGCGTCGCGGAGTGTCTTAACCTGTCGATCTCGTCGTTGATCGAGGCGTCCTTGTCGATGTAGGTGTCCGTCTGTTCGACGTAGGCCTCGGGCTGGTAGTAGTCGTAGTATGAGACGAAGTACTCGACGGCGTTGTCGGGAAAGAGGGAGCGGAACTCCTCGTAGAGCTGGGCGGCGAGCGTCTTGTTATGGGCGATGACCAGCGTCGGCTTCTGTATCTCCTCGATGAGCCACGACACCGTGTTGGTCTTGCCCGACCCCGTTACGCCGAGCAAAGTCTGCTTGTCCATGCCCGATCGGAAGCCATCGGCGAGTTGCTCTATGGCGTCGGGCTGGTCACCGGCGGGCTCGAAGGGGGCGTCGACACGGAACGGCCGATCGACGTCGGGCCGATCGACGGAGAGGGGCCCGCCTGACGTCTCGCTCATTACCCGTACATAGGGCCGAACGAACTTGAGCCGTGTGATCACTCCCTAGATTCGCCCGCACCGATTGCGAACAGGAACCCGGCGATGAACACGAGTTCGTGTCCGGCATAGACGGAAAGCAACGGCTGCAGAAGGTCGAACAGCGCGGGCGGGGCAGCCAGACCGAACACGGCAAGGGCCAGAGCGACGACCGCCGCGGCCGTCGCCACGAGGCGGGTAAGGTACCCCACCAGGAAGCCAAGCAGCAAGATCAGCGCGGCCTCGAGGAGCGCCACGTCAGCAGATCGGCTTCGGATTGACGCCCAGATCCTCGAGCGTCTCGAAGTAGGCCTCGTATGCAGACTCGACAACGGTCTTTGCGGCGTCGACCGCGACGTCCTCGTCCACGACAGCGTCGAGGGCAGTATTCCGAACTGCGTCGACGTCATCGCCGAACTCGCGGACGAGACTGGCCGTCGTTGGGTCGGCCTGGCCGGTGAAGTAGCCCGTCACCTGTGTGACCGTCCGCTCGGTGACCAGCGCCCATCCGAGCAGCGCGCCCGCCCGTTCGTCACTCGCGTCGACGTCCGGCAGCGAGGCCATGCCAGCCGGCACCTCGCCCGGGTCGTAGCCGTCGAGTTCGTCGGCAATCGTCTCCGCGGCGGCGACCAGGCGGTCCGCGGCGTCCGACCACGGCCCCGACGGATCGTCCGCGTCCCAGTCCCCCAGACGGTCGGCTGCATGAACCAGTCCATCGTGAAAAGCCGCGAGGACGCTCTCGTCGTCGAGGTCGCCCGCAGTCGCGGCATACAACGACTTCGACGAGCCGAGTCGTGAGAGTTCAGTCTGGACGGACGATTCGACCCGGTCGGCGACGTCGGATTCGCTCATACCCGTGCCTCGACGTCCGTCCGCTTGTATGCATCGGGCTGTCGTGGCCCCGGCTGGTTGGCGACGGCGAAAGAACGTCGGCGGATGGCCTCTATGAGCCCTGTTCGATCGGGGCACCAACTAGGTTGCCCCACTCCGTCCAGGAACCGTCGTAGTTGACGGCGTCGTCGTAGCCGAGCAGTTCGTGCAGCGCGAACCACGCGACCGACGACCGCTCGCCGATCCGGCAGTAGGCGACGACCGTCCCCTCGCCGTCGATCCCCTCCTCGGCGTAGAGGTCGCGGATCTCGTCCGCGCTCTTGAAGGTGCCGTCGTCGTTCGTCACCGCGGCCCACGAGATGTTCTTCGCGCCGGGGATGTGGCCGCCGCGCTGGGCGGTCTCCTGCAGGCCCGGCGGCGCGAGGACCTCGCCGCTGAACTCCTCGGGGGATCGGACGTCCACGAGCGGTAGCCCACGGTCGATGGCGTTCTCGACGTCCTCGCGGTAGGCCCGAATGCTCTCGCGCGGGCGGTCGGCCTCGTAGTCTACCGCGGGGAAATCCGGGACCTCGTCGGTCGTCGGGTAGTCGTTGTCCTCCCAGTACTCCCGGCCGCCGTCGAGTAAGCGGACATCGTCGTGGCCGTAGTACTTGAACTGCCAGTACGTGTAGGCGGCGAACCAGTTCGAGTTGTCGCCGTAGAGGACGACCGTCGAGTCCTCGCTGATGCCGTGGCTGCCCAGCAGGTCCTCGAAGTCCTCTTTCGAGAGGATGTCGCGGGTCGTCTGGTCCTGGAGCTGGGTCTCCCAGTTGAACCCGATTGCGCCGGGCGCGTGGCTGTCATCGTACAATTCGGTGTCGACGTCTACCTCGACCAAGCGGTGGTCGGGGTCGTCGCTCTGAAACTCGTCCAGTCGGTCCTCGACCCAATCCGCGGAGACGAGGACGTCCTTGGCGTAGTCGGTCATGGTGCATCCGATGATAGGGCGGGCACGCCTAAAGTCGTACGCCTCACGGCACGAGCGGCCAGTCCTCTCGCTTCCAGGTAAGAATTGCAGCCTCCGGCCGGGTTTAGCCGAACCACGGATACTGACCTCTCCGTGATGGCATGGGGGGTTGGGCCGGGGCCGGCACGAAGGTGCATAATTTGCCGCTATCTGAGAGCATGTCGTCGGGACAGCTTCAAACGGACCGGGGTCAAACGGGGGTCCGATGACCGACATGCTGGTCGACGCGGACCGGGTCGCCGCCAACCGGGCGTCGATCCGGCTGGTCGACGTCCGTGACGCCTGGGAGTTCGACGGCATCGGCCACCTGCCCGGTGCCGTGAACGTGCCCTTCGACCGCTTTCGTGCAGATCAGCACGGCGCCGAAGACGGTACCGGAGAGGGGATGCTCCCCGGCGCGGACGCGTTCGCTGCGGTGATGGGCGATGCCGGGATCTCGCGAGACGACACGATCGTCGCCTACGACGACGACCACGGCGTCTTCGCCGCACGGTTGCTCGTGACCGCAGAGCTGTACGGCCACTCCCGCGACCGGCTGTTCCTATTCGACGGCGACTTCTCGGCCTGGCAGCGCGAACGCGAGATCAGCACAGAACCTCCCTCGGTGACGCCCGCGACGTACGAAATCGGCCGGCCGTCGAACTCGCCGCTCGTCGACATGGAAGCGGTCGCCGCGGCGGCGGACGATCCCGAGTCGGTTCTGGTAGACACCCGCGAGGACTGGGAGTTCGCCGAAGGCCACATCCCGGGTGCGATCCGGCTCGACTGGCGGGAACTCGTGGACGAGGCGACCCGGGGAATCAAGCCAGCGACCGAGTTGCGGTCGATACTCGAGGGCCGTGGCATCGTCCCGGAGAAACGTATCGTCCTGTACTGTAACACCGCCCGACGGATCAGCCACACGTACATCGTCCTCAGGCACCTCGGCTATCCGGATCTCGCGTTTTACGAGGGGAGCCTGACGGAGTGGGAGGCAGCGGGCCGGCCGCTCGCGAGCGAGTAGCTCAGTCGAGTTGCTTCTGGACCGCCGACCGTTCGGACGAGAGGATATCGACCGCCTCGGCGACCAGGGCAACGATCAGCGGGCCCGCGATGACCCCGACGACGCCGACGGACAGGACGCCCCCGACAAACCCGATGAAGTACAGCGTTGCGGGCATCCCCGTGGTCCAGGCGGCCAGTCGCGGCCGGATCACGGCGTCGGGAAGGAACCCGACGACGATGAGGCCGACGACGGTCACCGCGATCGCAAGCCCAACCTGGCCCTGAACGATCGCGAAAACCCCGAGGCCGAGCACCAAGAGGCTCGGCCCGAGGACGGGAATAAACTGGAGGATGCCACACAGCGCAGCCAGGACCAAGGCGGTGTCGTAGCCCAGAAGCGTGAACACTACCCAGGCGACCGCAAACGTCCCGAGGGCGGTCGCGGCCTGAAGGACGTACAGACCGTAGAGGGTGTCCCGGGTCCGGGTATGCATCGCGAGGACCACGTCGTGGTAGGGGTCGGGGACAGGCCGCAGGACGGCTGCACGGACTTTAGTGGGTTTGAGAAGGAGGCCGTACACGACGAGTGCGAACAGGAACAGCTGGAGGGCGAGTTCCGGGAGTGCCCGAGCAATTTCACCGGCGACGGCTGTTGCCGTGTCGCGAACGAGCGTGAGCAACGCCTCGACGTCGACGGTGTAGGTCATGTCGGCGAACTCAACGACGAGTTCCGCCGGCAGGTTGCTGAGGAACTCGAAGAAGGCGCCCCGGCGGAGATAGAATGCCACTGCGAGCGGCGTGACAATGGCGATTACGGCCAAGAACGCCACAATCGTGCAAATGCCAGCGGCGACACGTGGCCCGGCTCCCCGCCGGCGGAGCCACCGCTCGAGAGGGTAGAGGACGTAGGCGACGGTGATGGCCACGAACACCGTGCCGACCACCCCCCGCAGGATGAAGAACGCCAGGAGGCCGAGGCCGGTCAAAAGGCCCGCCAGGACGTACTTGCGCTGTCGATCCACGTCCCACCGGTCGCGCCGGAGTGGGTAAATCCTTGGGGCGAGCCCGCACGCTTAAGGTCGCCCGCGACGCGTGAGGACCAAATGGAGTACGAGCTGGGGTTCACGGAGGGGCCGGATACCGTCCCCGGCGGGAGCGGCATCCTGCTCGTCCACCCGAGCACGACTGACGCCGACGACTTCGAGACGGCCTTTCTCACCGCCGCGGCCGAACCGGCGATGCTGATCTCCACCCACTCCGCGGCCCGGGAGGTCAAACAGAAGATCGAGCACTACGGCGTTGACCGTGAGCGGGTCGAGATACTCGATACCATCTCCACCGACCGTGGCTACACCCGTCGACAGGAGTCCGGTGTGACGTACCTGTCCGCACCCGACGACGTGGACGGCCTCCTCGCGGCCACCGAGGACTTCCTCGAACGTCGGGGCCCGCCCGCACGGTTGAGCCTTGACTCGATCACTGAGTTGCAGTACTATGCCGGCGAGGACCACCTCGGCGAAGCGCTGATCGGTCTACTCGACCAGCTCGAGACCTACGACGCAGTTGGCCTGTTCCAGCTCGCCGCGCACGGAGAGGCCGCCGTCGCTGATCTCCGAGACCGGTTCGCAGGCGTCGTCGAGGTGGACGACGGCGGCAACGTCACCGCAGATTTCTGAAACGGGACCGATCGCGTGGGGGCCCGTCCCACACCACCAACCATTAAGACGGGTGGGGTCAATCTCCAGACGTATGCCGGAATGCCAGAACTGCGGTGCATTCGTCACGGCAGACTATGCTCGGGTATTCACCCCCAACGGGGTCGACAAACCGCGCGTCTGTCCGCGGTGTGAGGACAAGATCCGGGACGGAGCCGACGTCCGGAAGGCCCGGTCGACGCGGCGCGGCTGAGGGCTAGAACCGATCGACACTCTTCTCGCTCGCCAGTTTTACAGCGAGTCGCTCGCCGCCTCGACGACACTACGTGCTCGCTCGAAGACCGCGTCGGCTCGGTCCTCGGAGCGAGCTTCGGCCGTGATCCGTACCAACGGCTGGGTGCCCGAGGCCCGAAGCAGGAACCAGGCGTCCCCGAGGTCGACCCTGACACCGTCGAGTGTCGACACGTCATCGAACCGCCGGACACGGTCGCGGACTCGCTCCATGAGCGCTTCCTTCTCATCCGTCTCGACACTCGTTCGCCGTATCGGATAGGTCTCGATCGCCGCGGCGCGCTCGGCGAGCGGACGCTCGGCCGAGAGGGCCACCAGTTTCGCCGCGGCCAGCGGCCCGTCAGGACAGAGCGTTTCAGCCGGCCAGATCCAGGCGCCGCTGGGCTCACCGCCGAAGACCACGTCCGGCTCGGTTGCGGCCGCCGCGACGTGGACGTCACCCACGGGTGTCCGCTCGACGCCGACGTCAGCCGCAGCGAGAGCGTCCTCAACCGCGAGGCTGGTGTCGACGGGGACGGCGACGCGGTCACCGGGACCGGCCGCCGCCAGCGCGAACACCGCGAGCAGGACGTCCCCGGAGAGGAACGTGCCGTCGCCAGCCACGGCCCGAAGCCGGTCGGCGTCGCCGTCGTGGGCCAGACCGAGGTCGGCGTCCGAATTGCCGACTAGCGATGTCAGGTCCCCACAGTTGTCGGGCGTCGGCTCGCTCGGCCGGCCCGGAAAGCGGCCGTCAGGCTGGGCGTTGAGGCTTCGAACGCGGCAACCAAGCGCTTCCAGCACGTCGAGGGTGACGCCGCCCGCGCCGTTGCCCACGTCCACCACGACGTCGGGCGGCTCGGCGACCGAAACCACGGCCAGAATGGCCTCGCGGTGGCGATCCCGCACGTTGGCGGTAGTTCGCTCCCCGAGGCCGTCCCACCGCTCGAGGTCGACGCCGCCGGCCTCGACACGGGCCGCGATTCGGTCCTGGGCCTCGGCCCCGAAGGCCCGGCCCGAGGGGCTCCAGAGCTTGAGGCCGTTGTCGGCCGGGGGGTTGTGAGAGGCGGTGACCGCAACGCCGGCGTCGGTCCCACGCCAGCTGACCGCCCGCGCGATAGTCGGCGTGGCCGCGAGGCCGAGGTCGCAGACGTCGGTACCGGTCTCGCGCAGGCCCGCCGCGAGGGCGTCGAGCAGGAGTTCACCGCTCTCGCGAGGATCGCGGCCGACAACGACGTGGTCGGTTTCGGCGCCGAGCGCCCGGCCGACGGACAGCGCGAGACCGGCCGTGACGTCGTCCCCGACCGGCCCGCGGATGCCGCTGGTTCCGAACACGTCCCGGGCAACGATCGGCCCGGTCTTGGCTATGTCGGCTCGTGGGAACGCTTTTGGCCTGCGGGCCGGACGCGGAGGTATGGACGAGGCGGCGGTCGCTGCGGCCAAACGGCGGGCGGGCGAGCGGGCTGTCGAGACCGTCGACGACGGGACTGTGGTCGGTCTCGGCACGGGTAGCACCGCGGCCGCCGCCATCCGCGAACTCGGTCGTCGTGTCGACGCGGGTCTCGATGTCCACGGCATCCCCACCTCGGCTCAGTCGGCGACGGTCGCCCGCGAGGCGGGCGTGCCCCTGCTGACACTCGATGACGCCACGCCGGACGTCGCCATCGATGGCGCGGACCAGGTGGCGGAGTGTGCGTTGCTGAAAGGCGGCGGCGCCGCCCACGCCCGCGAAAAGGTGGTCGCGAGCGCCGCGTCCCGGTTGGTGGTCGTCGTGGACGAGACGAAACTGGTCGACGCGCTCTCGGCGCCGGTGCCGCTCGAGGTGCTCGAACCCGCGGTGCGACCGGTTACTGACACGATCGCCTCGATGGGCGGGGCGGCGACCGTGCGCGCGGCCGAAGGGAAGGACGGCCCGGTCGTGACCGACAACGGCAATCCGGTACTGGACGCGGACTTCGGCGCGATCGAGGAGCCGGCGGCGCTCGCCCGAGACCTCGACGGAATCCCAGGCCTCGTGGCGCACGGTGTCTTCCCGGACCACGCGACCGTGGTGTTGATCGGTGGGCCGGACGGCGTGACCGAGCGGTACTGCTAGCGGAGAGCGGGGCGCAAAGGGAGTGGTTGCCGGGTTACAGGTCGCGCGGTTGGACGGTCTTTCGGTCGTTGGACTCGGCTCTCGCGGCGGCGTCCTCGAGCAGTTCGGCGACTTCGTCGTCGAGGGCCGCGTAGAAGTCCGAGGCCACGTTCATGTCGTCGAGCGCTTCCTTGACGGCCGCTTTTACGATCAGGTCTGCCATGTACAGGCGTTCGTTTTCGGAGCACGGTTTAAAAGCTTTCCCGTTTACGCGTGCTCTCGCCGGGACTCACGGGGGTTTCAGCCTTCACAGTCCGGTCGTGATTCGACTCACGGGAAGGTTGCTCCCGTCACGCCACGCTATGGAGCGTCCTCGAAGCGGCAGCCGCCGGCGAGTTAAGCCCGCCGCCGAGGCCGACCACAGGAGGCTACGCGACCGCCGACACCGGTCGGTACGGTGATGCCCGAGTCGGCCGGAGCGGCGTCCTCGAGGCCGTCTTTGCAGCGGGGAAGTCCGTCGGCTCGGGCTGCATCGCTGACGCTCGGATGGGCCCGATCGCCCGGCAGCTCGACGATGGTCTCGAGTGATGCCCAAACAGTTCGGCACAAGCGGGGACGGGGGGCGACCCGTACGGCGACGTGCCGGTGGTGATGCCGGCTATCCCAGATGCCAACCTGTGACAACTGCGGCGCGCACGTCTCGACCCGGTTCGAGCGGGTTTTCGCCGACGCGGCCGGCGAGATCCACGCCTGTCCCGACTGTGCGGCCAACGCCGGGATCTCCGAGGTCTCGAGGCGGCGAGCCCGAAACGCCTGAGTACCAGCCGAACGGAGTCGTGCCGTGACCACCGGCGGACCCCACGCCGTCTACGTCGTCCGGTGTGCCGACGACACCCTCTACACCGGGTACACGACCGACGTCCAGCGCCGGGTCACTGAACACAACTGCGGCAAGGGTGCGGCCTACACACGTGGCCGGACTCCGGTGGAACTCGTTCACGTCGAGTTCTTCGAGACGCGGTCGGATGCGATGTCCCGGGAGGCGGCGATCAAGGCGCTGTCACGGACGGAGAAAGAATCGCTGCTCTCCGGGCCACCTGAAGATTTTTGACCGATACGCGGACCACCCCGAACCGGTAATCACCGACGCCGGTCGGTTCCGCGGGTATATGGCGCGCCGGCAGGCGACCGGCCACGCGCCACCTGCTCTCCCTCCTCACCGGTGTGACTTTTAGGTATCCCCATCCCACACGACGCATGGACGAGGTGGACCCCGGGGCCATCGCCTTCGGGACCGACGGCTGGCGCGCGACGCTCGAGGTGTTCACAGAACCGCGAGTTCGACTCGTCGGCCACGCGATCGCCGAATACCTCGACGACGAGGCGATCGCTGGCTCAGTGGCCGTCGGCTACGACGCCCGGGAGAGCTCGCCCGGCTTCGCCCGGGCCATCGGCGAGGCGATTGGCGCTCATGGCCGCGATATCGTGCTGCCGGTGCGAGACTGCCCGACGCCGGTGCTCGCCTGGACGGTCGCAGAAGGTGACTTCGCCGGGGGCGTGATGATTACCGCCTCACACAACCCGCCGGAGTACAACGGTGTGAAGTTCCTGCCGGCCGACGGGGCGCCGGCGCTGCCGGCGGTCACGGACGCCATCGAGGCCAGACTCACGGACGCCTCGTCGCCAAGCGGCGACGAGACTGGCCGAGTCGACACCCGGTCGCTGATCGAGCCTTACCTCGACCACGTAATGTCGTTCGTCGAAGTCAACCTCGACGGGCAAACGATCGCCTACGATGCCATGCACGGAAGCGGCCGGGACGTGACCGACGAGCTGCTCGAACGGTCGGGTGCGACCGTGGAACGGCTCCGGTGTGACGCGGATCCGACCTTCGGCGGAACGGCCCCGGAGCCCGCGCCCGATCGGGTTCCGTCGCTGATCGCCGCCGTCGATGCCGGCGATGCCGACTTCGGAATCGTGAACGACGGCGACGCCGACCGTATCGGTATCGTAACGCCGGAGCGCGGCTATCTCGATCCGAACCGCTTCTTCGCCGCCCTCTACGCCTTTCTGCTCTCGTCTCAGGACGGCGACGTCGTCCGGACGGTCTCGACAAGCAGTCTCGTCGACCGCGTCGCGGCGGCATCCAATCAGGACGTCCACGAGACCGCGGTCGGATTCAAGTGGATCGGCGCGGCGATGGCCGAGCACGACGCGCTACTTGGCGGTGAGGAAAGTGGCGGCTTCGGCGTCCGGGGCCATCTTCGCAACAAAGACGGTGTCACGTTTGCGTTGCTCGCGGCCGCGGCCGACCAGGCCACCCCCCTCGACGAGCGGGTCGATGCCATCGAAGCCGACCACGGCCCGGTCCACCAGGACCGGATCAGTCTGGACTGCCCCGACGAGCGGAAGGGGCCGGTGATCGGCGAAATCGGTGACGCGCTGCCCGACCGCGTGGCCGGGACCGACGTCGCGAGCGTCAACGACGTCGATGGGTTCAAGATCCATCTCGCCGACGGAAGCTGGCTGCTCGTTCGTCCCTCGGGAACGGAACCCAAGCTGCGGCTCTACGCCGAGGGGGCGTCACCGTCCCGGGTCGAGGAACTGCTCGATGCCGGGCAGGATATCGTCGAACCACTCATCTGACGCCGCGTCGCCGTCCGTCGCTACGTCGATCGATTTCGAACCCGAGTGACCTCCAGAACGGTTCGACGCCCGGGTGGAAGTCGGCGACGAGCCGATCCCGGCGGTCGGCGGCCGCCTCGACCAGCGCCGTGCCGATTCCCTGCCCGCGCCGTCCGGGACGAACCGCGACGGCGGCGATCCGGTCACCGTCCAAGACGAGCGCGCCCAGGACCGTCGGTGCCCCCTCATCCGCGAACGCGACCAGCACGCCGTCCGTTTCGATGGCCTCCTCCAGTGTCTCGGTCGGCAGTGTCAGGTTCGCGCCATCGACGACGTTCCGGACCGCAGCCCGGTCCCCGAAGTCGGCTTCGTGAATGCAGATCAAACCGCTCCCTCCCGATAGTCGTCAAGAATTTCGAGAATATCCTCCACGCTGGGCCGGTCGAATGTGGATCGGTCCACGTAGGTCCAGCCGACGTCGGGTGGCTCCCGCCCGCCGTCCAGGATTGCGATCTGAGGCATCCGGCCGAGGAAGTCGATCCAGTCACCGAGAATGCCGAAACGGACCGGCTGGTCGAGGGTTTCGCCGGCCGTCGCGTCGGGATCCGCGAGCAGCGCATACGGCGGCTCGTACCCGTCCTGCCACTCACGGCCCCGCTCGGCAGACTCGGAGAGGTTCGCAACCGGTTCTGCACCGTAGTCGCGAAAATCCTCGATCCGCTCCACCAGAGTCCGTACCAGGTCCCCGTAGTTCGTGTAGTAGAGATCCCGCTGGAGGAAGACGGACACGAAGTCGCTCGAATCCACGAAGTCGGAGAGGGATAGCGACGACAGCCCGGGTCCGACGTTTTCGAGCGAGTCCTCGAACGGGATTTCCGCCATACGTCGCCTCGGTGCCAGAGCGGCAAGGAAGTGCCGCTCAGCCACCCTTGATTAGCCGGATGACGCGAATCTCGGTCGCGTCGTCAGGGATCGGCGCGTCGGCGGGAAGCGTCCGGCCGTCGGCGACGATGGAGACCTCGTGGACGCTCACAGACAGGGGAGTAACGAGGTCCCCGACCGTGGCGTCCTCGGGCACATCGACGGTTCGGGGGCCCTCGCCCACGAGTTTGACGGTGACCTCCATTACCGGGAGTTCCGCCTGACGCAGACTTGAGGCTGTCGTCGAACCGGTGCCGGTCTCGTCGCGGCTCGCGGTTCCCAACAGTCATCGCTCGTCCGCTCCGAAACGCTCCCCCGGTCGTGTCTCGCACCCTTTATGCAACTACCAACCCCAGTCTGGAACATGAGCGAGAGCGAGGGTACGCGGGCGGGGCGGGAGGAGGTCTGGATCGAGAAGTACCGCCCCCGCCGCCTCGACGACATCGTTGGCCAGGAAGCCATCGTCGAGCGCCTCGTGAGTTACGTCGAGCGCGACGACCTCCCACACATGCTGTTCGCCGGCCAGGCCGGCATCGGCAAGTGCGCGACAGGCGAGACACCGATCATCACGAACGAGGGAGTCTCGCGCATGGCGTCAGTCGTGGGACCTATCGACGGGTTCGAGCCGACCGACGACGTTGAGGTGCTGACGTTCACCGACAGCGGAAAGTTCGAATACGTATCACCCTCCCACCGCTTCAGTAAGGTAGCTGACGAAGTTGTCGAAGTAACGACTCGGGATGGCGCCGGCCTCACAGTGACGCCCGAACACAAACTCCTGGTCCTCACGGCCGAGGGGCTTGAGTGGCAACGGGCGGAGGCGCTCGATCCCGGTGACCGGCTCGTCCGGCCGTTGGAGACGCCACTGCCGGAGACCGATTCGTCGCTGCACTGGATCGAGGCGATGGACGGAGAGGAGACGATCGTCCACGTTTCCAGGACGTTCGCCCACAGGCACGAGATCCCTTGCGAACAGCAGTTTGTCGGGACGAAACGTGAAGTCCTCCAGGGGTTAGAGGAGGGGCTCGGACCCGACGAAATCGCGGGACGTGTCGGAACGAGTCGAGAGGAGGTCATGCGTATCGAACGCGAACTCGAGGACCTCGACCGGTCGGTTATCCCGACCACGTGCTCGCTATCGTATCTCCGGTCGCTAGACTGTGACGAGGCAGAGCTGCGAGACCATGTCGAGGCAATTCAAAACGTTTCTCCCGAGAACAACACTCGATCGCCGCCGATCGAGCCGGTCTGGGAGGTTGATCACGAACTCGCCAGTCTGGTCGGGCTGGCTGTCGCCGGGAGTGGACCCGAGGGCAACCGGATCAAGTTGCACAATACGGACGAAGCGCTCCTCGACCGATTCGAATCTGCCGTCAGAGACCTGTTCGGCGTCGACCCGGATCGGGGAAGCCAGCACGGCGTCGAGTACGTTGCTATCTACAACAAGACACTGACGAACTTCCTCTCCGCGTCATTCGACGTCTTCGAGGGTGCCGTCGGTGGTGAGGGGATCGGGTCCACGTTGGTGCGTGCGGATGCGAGCTCACGGTCCGCGTTCCTCAAAGCGGTCTTCGACGCGGAGGGGCACGTGACCGAAGAGGGCGTCGTGGAACTGACCCAGAAGTCGGAGGATTTTGTGACGTTACTCTCCTACTTGTTGGCGGGCTTCGGCGTGCCGGCCCGCCGGCCGACGGCCGAACAGTCGACGACAAACGGTAGCGAGACGGAACGCACATGTCATAGATTGGTGATTTCGAGCGCGGCACACCTCGATCGGTTTCAGCAAGCCGTCGGATTCTCGGTTGCGCCCAAGGCTGAGCGTCTTGCGCGTGCGGCAAGACGACGATCGAATCCGAACCACGACACGGTCCCGACACTTGATGCCGTGGACGACCTCTGTTCGCGACTTTCCCTCGAAAAGGGAGCGTACATCCCGGCGACAGCCGACGGCCAGAGTCACGGGCGAACCGGCTATCTCGAGCGAATCGAAGAACTCGTCGCGGATGCTACCGAGCTGCTCGAATCCGTTCAGGAAGCGCTCGCCGACCTCGAGGCTCTCGAACCCGAGTTGCAGGCAGCGGAGGGTCTCCCGTCGACCTTGGCCGGAGCCCGTGATGAGATGGAGTCCGTCGCGGTACGGAGTGAACTTGCGGACGAAACCGATGTGAGACCGGAGCCGATGCTCGAGTACGCTGGGGGCGACCGAACGCCATACGCGAAAGACGCGGGATCGCGCCTCGATGGGCCGGGGGCAGTCGACACCGTCCCGGAAGCAGACGTCGTCAGAAGGGTGTTGGCCGATATCGTCGAGAACGTGGGCGTCCCGCACGCCCGCATCGCTGAACGGACCGAGCTCCACAGTAGCGATATCGGTACCCTCCTCGATGGGAACGACAACGCATTGGGCTCGATGACGCGGTTCCGAACTGTCGCCGACGCGTTACGTGATGAACTCACGTCGATGGCCTCCAAGGGAACCTTGGCCGCCCTCAGTACGCTCCACCGCGTCGTCGAGGCAGATGTCTACCTTGACAAGGTCGAGACAGTGAGGAGGGTCGGAGACGAGCGGCGCGTGTACGACCTGACGGTCCCGGAGACCCACAATTATGTGGCCGGGGCCGTCCCGACAGTAATGCACAATACGACAGCGGCCCAGGCCGTCGCCCGCGAGCTCTACGGCGAGGATTGGGCGGAGCACTTCCTCGAGCTCAATGCCTCGGACGAACGCGGCATCGACGTCGTCCGCGACCGGATCAAGAGCTTCGCGCGGACCTCTTTCGGCGGCGCCAATTACCGCATCATCTTCCTCGACGAGGCAGACGCGCTTACGTCAGATGCCCAGTCAGCACTCCGGCGGACGATGGAGCAGTTCTCCAACAACGTCAGATTCATCCTCTCGTGTAACTACTCCAGCCAGATCATCGACCCCATCCAGTCACGATGTGCGGTCTTCCGGTTCGCCTCGCTTGCGGACGAGGCCGTCGAGGAGCAGATCCGCCTGATCGCCGAGGCCGAGGATATCGAGCTCACACAGGATGGCGTCGACGCGTTAGTGTACGCGGCCGACGGCGACATGCGACGAGCGATAAACGGTCTCCAAGCTGCCGCCGTAACGGGCGACGTCGTCGACGAATCGGCCGTCTACGAGATTACCAGTACCGCCCGACCCGAGGAAATTCGCGAGATGGTCACGCGCGCACTCGACGGCGACTT
This sequence comes from uncultured Halobacteriales archaeon, assembly GCA_964443815.1. Lineage (GTDB taxonomy): Archaea > Halobacteriota > Halobacteria > Halobacteriales > Haloarculaceae > CAYLJD01. Next base: position 16,862 of record CAYUFG010000023.1, read on the forward strand.
CACCGGCGCCCGATCGGAACTCGACCGGCTCCTCACAGACGAGGGGATCGCCGGCGGGGACATCCTCGACCAACTCCACCGCGCCGTTTGGGAGTTCGACCTCGACGACGAGGCCGCCGTGCGCGTGCTCGACCGGATCGGCGAGGCAGACTACCGGATCACCGAAGGCGCGAACGAGCGGGTCCAGCTCGAGGCACTCTTGGCGTCGCTCGCGCTGTCGGACTGAGGGGGTTCGGAACTGTTTTACCCGCCGCTCGGCCACAACTCTCCCAATGAGTGACCTGTCGTCGGCGTACGAACTGGCGTACTTCGACGAGGAGGGGTTCGTTCGCCGGGACTGCGTCGAGTGTGGGGACACCTTCTGGACACGGGACGAGGCCCGCGACACCTGCGGGGAGCCGCCGTGTGCGGCATACAGTTTCATCGACGCCCCAGGCTTCGACGAGGAATACACCCTGGAGGAGATGCGCGAGCGGTTCCTGTCCTTCTTCGAGGCCCACGGCCACGGCCGGATCGACCCCTATCCGGTCGCCGCGAACCGCTGGCGGGACGACGTGTTGCTGACGCAGGCGTCGATCTACGATTTCCAGCCGCTCGTCACCTCTGGCGAGACGCCGCCGCCCGCGAACCCGCTGACGATCAGCCAGCCCTGCATCCGCATGCAGGACATCGACAACGTGGGCAAGACCGGACGGCACACGATGGCCTTCGAGATGATGGCCCATCACGCGTTCAACGCGAAGGAAGACGCCGCGGGCGAATACGCCTACGAGGGCGAGGTCTACTGGAAGGACCAGACGGTCCGCTACTGTGACGAGTTCCTCGAGTCGATGGGCGCGGACCTGGAACGGGTCACCTACATCGAGGATCCCTGGGTCGGCGGCGGCAACGCCGGCCCGGCCTTCGAGGTGATCTACGAGGGAGCGGAGCTGGCTACGCTCGTGTTCATGTCCCTCGAGCAGGACCCCGACGGCGAGTACGAGATGAAGGACGGCAATCGGTACAGCGAGATGGACACCTACGTGGTCGACACCGGTTACGGCCTGGAGCGATGGACCTGGGTGAGCCAGGGCACACCGACGGTCTACGAGGCGGTCTACCCGGAGATGATCGCCTTCCTCCGGGAGAACGCGGGTATCGAACTTACTGACGCGGAGGCGGCACTCGTCAACGACGCCGCCCGTCTGGCCGGAAGCCTCGATATCGACGACGTGGACGACGTCGAGGCGGCCCGCGGGGACATTGCCGACGAACTCGAAGTTGACGTCGACCGGCTCCGGGCACTCCTCGAACCACTCGAGACCGTCTACGCGATCGCCGACCACGCGCGGACGCTAGCGTACATGCTCGGCGACGAGATCGTGCCCTCGAACGTCGGGACGGGCTACTTGGCTCGAATGGTCCTTCGCCGGACGAAACGACTGGCTGACCGCGTGGGAGTCGACGCCCCGCTCGACGAACTCGTCGACATGCAGGCCGAGCGACTGGGGTACGAGAACCGGGATACGATCCGGGACGTCGTCCGGACGGAGGTCGAGAAGTACCGCGAGACGCTCGACCGCGGCGCCCGCCGCGTCGAGCAGCTCGCCGACGAGTACGCCCGCGAGGGCGAACCGATCCCCACGGACGAACTGATCGAGCTCTACGACTCCCACGGCATCCAGCCGGACATGGTCGCCGAGATCGCGGCCGACAGGGGCGTCGACGTCGACGTCCCGGACGACTTCTACGCCCAGGTCGCGGCCCGCCACGGCGGCGCCGCGGAAACCGCCGATCACGACGAGATCATCGACCCCAAGCGGGTGGCCGACCTCCCCGAAACAGAGCGGCTCTACTACGAAGATCAGGACCGCACCGACTTCGAGGCCGTCGTCCTCGAGGTATTCGAACGGGACGAGGGTTACCTCGTTGTGCTCGACCAAACGATGTTCTACCCGGAAGGCGGCGGCCAGCCCGCGGATCGGGGGACCCTTTCGACCGACGACACGACCGTCAACGTGACCGACGTCCAGTCCATCGACGAGGTGATCCTCCATCGGACGGACGCCGATCCCGGGACTGGCGAGTTCGTCCGCGGGGGAATCGACGCGACGCGACGCCGCCGGCTCATGCGTCACCACACCGCAACGCACCTCGTCGGCCACGCCGCCCGGACTGTGCTCGGCGACCACATCCGCCAGGCCGGCGCCCAGAAGGACACCGACCACGCCCGGATCGACGTGCGTCACTACGAGTCGGTCGACCGCGAGCAGGTGAAAGAAATCGAATCGCTCGCGAACGAGTTGGTGATGGGGAATCTGCCGGTCACGCAGTCCTGGCCCGACCGAAACGAGGCCGAGAGCGAGTACGGCTTCGACATCTACCAGGGTGGCATCCCCGCGGGAGAGCAAATCCGCCTCATCGAAGTCGGCGACGACGTCCAGGCATGTGGCGGCACCCACGTGAGTCGGTCGGGCGACGTCGGCGCGATCAAGATCCTGGGGACCGAGCGCGTCCAGGACGGTGTCGTGCGGCTACGCTACGCCGCTGGTGAAGCGGCCATCGACGCCACGCAGCAGACCGAGGACTACCTCTCCGCCGCGGCCGAGGTGCTCGACGTCGACCCCGATGCAGTCCCCGAGACCGCCGAGCGATTCTTCGAGGAGTGGAAGGAGCGGGGCAAGACCATCGAGGCACTGAAGGAGGAACTCGCGGCGCTACGCGCGGAGGCCGGCGAGGCCAGGGAGGTCGAGATCGACGGGACGACCGCCGTCATTCAGCGGCTCGACGGCGACATGGACGAGCTCCGGGCGACCGCGAACGCACTCGTCGCGGAGGGCCAGGTCGCGGTTATCGGGTCGGGGCTCGACGGCGCACAGTTCGTCGTCGCCGTCCCCGAGGGCGTCGCCCTCGACGCTGGCCAGGTAGTTGGCGAGCTTGCCAGTCGTGTGGGCGGTGGCGGTGGCGGCCCGAGCGACTTCGCCCAGGGCGGCGGACCGGACACCGAATCCCTCGACGCAGCGCTCGAGGACGCGCCAAGCGTCCTGCGTCAGGTGGGCCAGAGTCAGTAATCCCGGTAAAACCCACGGAGTGCGGTCGGAGCTACGTCCGGCGGGCTCGTGCTTCGCCAGGGCCGGGGGTAGCGTACCGCCGGTCCAGATACCCGGCCAGGTCCTCGACGATGGCCGTCCTGGTGGTGAGGAACCCCCGGTAGCCGGCGTCGTCGGGAACCGCCAGCAGGGCGGCCGCACGGGTCGATTCGGTGGCATCGACCACTGCGAAACGCGAGTCGTCGAGTTCGCCGGCCGTCGTCCCGGACCGAGAAACGCCACCCCCAGCCGCGGTGGCTGCCTGGGCGCCGCCGTAGATTGAGACGCTACCATCCGTCTCGTCCAGCAATTCTGAGGGCTCGCCGACCGACTGCCCGAGGCCGAGGTGAAGGGAATCCCGCTCGGTTGCGAGCGTGGCAACGCCGCGCATAGCCGCATCGATTAGTGCCCGCGACCCGGCCTCGACGGTGACCGTCGTCTCGTCGACGGCACCGAGCGATCTGGCAGGGTTGCTCGTCGGCCGGTCCAGCGAGAGGTCCGGGCCGAGGACGAGCCCGCCTGCGTTTCCCACCCTGAGGACGAGCGAGTCGTCGTCGAGGAGTCCGAGCCGACCCGGGGCTGCCGACCGGTTATCTTCGACCACCACGGCTGCTGCTGGCAGGGCGTCGGCGACGGTCGCTCGCAGGTCGGCCGTCGGTTCGTCGGCGTAGACGGTCAGCCGCTGGTCGGCAGCGGCGACGTCGTCCACGAACGCGGCGAGGTGCATACTCGTCCTTTGACCGGAAAGGCATGGCCTCGATGCCGAAATCGTTAGGGACCGAAACCGTTTGTGGGCTCCCGGGGCAACCGACCACCGATGCCGACCGTCGACGCCGACGGCCTCGTGACGCACTACGAGACTGCTGGGAGCGGCGAGACCGTGGCCTTCGTCGGGGACGCCGGCTTCGGCCCCTGGCAGTGGGGGGCGCTGTTCGAGGCAATCGCCGGCCCTCGGCGGGCGCTCGTATGGGACCTACCCGGGACCGGTCGCTCGGACGGGCCGAGGAACCGGGTGGACGTGGATCGACTCGCAGCGGCGCTCGAATCGGTTCTCGGGTCCGCAGACGCCGATCGTGCCCATCTCGTGGGCGGGGGCCTAGGCGGCATGGTGGCCCTTCGTTACGCGCGGCGGTTCGACCGCGCCGTAAGCCTGTCACTCCTGGGAACGGCCGCGAGCGGGGGGCAGGTGAACGAGGCGGCACTGCGTGGACTCCATCCCGAGTTGCGGACGCGCAAATCGCTGCGTAAGTCGCTCTCGGGGGCGTTTTCGCCCGCGTACCGATCGCAGCACGACGCGATCGATACGGTCGTAAACTGGCGTCGCGACGAGGACGCAAAGGGCGACGCGCTAGAGACCCACATCCAGGCAACATTGGCCTTCGACGCAGGCCCGCTCTACGAGATCGGCGAACGGGCGCTGGTCTGCCACGGTGTCGACGATCCTGTGATTCCACAGGCTGCGGGAGAATCACTCGCGGACGGCCTTCCCAATGCTGTGTTCGTTTCGGTCGCGGGTCGTCACCTGGCCCACTTCGAGGCGGGCCCGGCGGTCGCCGACCGGATCGTCGCGTTCCTCGACCGCGTGTCGTGAGCGGTGGCGGCCATCGGTGCCACGATCTGTGGGTTTTTACGAGCGGACAACCTCAGCGCTGGTAATGTCACGACCGCGGCTCGCGCTCCTCGTCGCGGCCCACGAGGACGCACACACGAGCCGGAACTTCCGCCGGGAGCTCGACGCCGACCTCGTCGAGTTCCACGCCCCGTCAGGCGAGCTGCCCGAGACTTGGGACTTCGACGGCGCCGTCGTCACCGGCTCGCGGGCCTCCGTCTACTGGGACGAGAAGTGGATCGGCGAGTTGAACGAGTGGGTCGGCGAGGCGCTCGACCGCGGCGTGCCCACGCTGGGGATCTGTTATGGCCACCAAGTGCTCGCCTACGTTCTCGGCGGGACCGTCGAGCCAATGGACGAGTACGAAATCGGGTACCGGACAGTCTCCCACGATGGCTCAAGCCGGCTCCTCGACGGCGTCGACGAAGACTTCACGGTATTCACCACCCACTCCGACGCCGTGACGGCCGCGCCGCCGGGCGCCAACGTCTTCGCCACTAACGACTACGGCATCCACGGCTTCCGGACTGACGACGCCTTCGCCGTCCAGTTCCACCCGGAGTACGACATGGAGACAGCCGAGCGGGTCACCCGTGGTAAGGACCTCCCGGAGGAGCGCATCGAGTGGGTCCTCGACGGTATCTCCCCCGAAAACTACGACGCAGCCTGCGAGGCGAAGCAGCTGTTCGACAACTTCGTCGCGGTTGTTCAAGAACGTCGCGGGCGGGCCGCGGACGCACCGAGCGCGGCCGACGACTGATCGAACTACTCGCCTGAGTCCAGGTCCTCGAGCGCCGCCGATACGCCCTCCGTCCAGTCTGTGTCCGCGAGTTCGCTGACACGCTCCCGGAAGTGCCGCTCGCAGGCGCCAACCGTCACGCCCCCGTGTTCGACGCCGACGTCCGCGTCGCGGTCACAGAAGTGAC
>CAYUFG010000024.1:0-1658 GCA_964443815.1 uncultured Halobacteriales archaeon
GCATCAACCAGGACGTCCGATTCAGCGAGATGAGCCACGAGGAGTGGGACACGGTGCTCGACGTTCACCTCGACGGCGCCTTTCACTGCACGCAGGCATTTTTTGACGATCTCGCCGACGCGGAGGAGGGCCGGCTCGTCAATATCTCGAGCATCATCGGCAAGGGCGGCAACTTCGGGCAGGCGAACTACGCCACCGCCAAGGCGGGAATCTTTGGGTTCACCCGGACCATTGCGCTCGAACTAGCACCCCACGGGTCCACAGCCAACTGTGTCGCTCCCGGATTCATCCTGACAGACATGGTCGATGAACTCCCCGAGCGCATCAAAAATCAAATCCGCGAGGACACTCCGCTGGGACGGCTTGGGACCGTCGACGAGATCGCCGAGGTCGTCGCCTTCCTCGCCAGCGAGCGGTCGTCGTTCATCACCGGCGAAGTCATCGACGCCAACGGTGGCAAGGATCTCTGACTCGTGGGCGAACGTTTAGGGTCGCCGCGTGTGAGGCCATGACATGGCAGTCTCGCTCGCCGAAGCGACGGTGGTGGACGTCGACTCACACATCGACGAGGACATCGCCGATCTCCTCGAGTATGTCGAGAGTTCGGGCGTCAAGCGAAAGCTGGAGATCGCCAACCTCCGACGGGAGATTTTCACGGACGTCCGCCCGTCCCCGCCGTTTCCCACGACGGACAGCCTCGTGAACAAGGGCGACCTCGAGGAGGAGTCGCTCGTCCACAAACGGGGTGCGGATCCGGCCGCCAAGAAGGAGTTCATGCGGACCTACGACATCGACCACTCGCTCGTGACGACGGCAATGTTCGGCTTCGCGGCCATCAATCACGACCTGGTCGCGGTTGCGCTCGCGAAGGCGTTCAACGAGTGGGCCGCCCACGAGTACCTCCCGGAATTCGACGCCGACAGAGTGAAGGGAACGTTGTTGGTTCCAAACCACCACCCCGAGACAGCCGCGGCGATTATCGACGAGTGGGCCGACGAAGAATTCTTTGCGGGAATCCAGTTCCCCGCCGCTGGACTCGTCCCGCCTGCAGGCCATCACTGGTACGACCCGATCTACGAAGCAGCCGGGCGTCACGACCTCCCGATCGTCATGCACAGCGGCAGTGCCACCGGGATGTTCTCCTTTCCCGTCCAGCACAAGTGGGCTCAGAACTTTACCGAGTCACACCAGCTTATCTTCCCCCTCGAATCGATGTGGCACGCCAACTCGTTGATATTTCGGGGCGCACCCGAACGGTTTCCCGACGTCGACTGGGTGATCGTCGAGTCCGGCGTCGAGTGGGTCCCCTGGATGCAATGGCGGATGGACGACCACTATCTCCAGAACTCACAGGATGTGCCGATCCTGACCAAGCCGCCAAGCGAGTACATGGCCGACCAATTCTACTTCACGACGATGCCCCTGGGCCACACGAACCAGGGAGCGACTCAAGCCGCGATGATCGACGCGGCTGGCGGCGACCACTCGGTGATGTTCGCCTCGGATCACCCCCATCCCGACCTCGATCTTCCAGACGAACTCCTCCAGCCGCTGTCGGGCACCGTAGAGGACGACACGATCCGGCGGGTACTCGGGGGCACCGCCGCCGAACTCTTCGGGTTTTAACTGATTACCGGCGCTAAGCCGACTCACTATAT
>CAYUFG010000024.1:1758-19528 GCA_964443815.1 uncultured Halobacteriales archaeon
CCGCCGAACTCTTCGGGTTTTAACTGATTACCGGCGCTAAGCCGACTCACTATATGTGCACCGCCGTCCACACCAGCGGAGGCGGCGCGCAGTAGGGGAAACAGCGCCACCATCGTTTGGCTGACACGCTGTGCAGTGGGTTCATCACCGAGTAGAAGCAAGACACTCCGGGTTTATGATCCCGCAGACTGCGCTCCCTGCGCGGACAGTCGGCGAGTGCCGACCGTTCGTTAACTAGCGTTGTGAACCCAGAAAGCCCCCGCAGCGGGGCCGTCAGGCCGAGCAGGGGTGGGTAGGTCACCTCCCACACCGTTTTACGGCACGCCGTCCTCGCTTTCGGCACCTCAGCATGGCCGAGACCCACGAGATCGCGCCCACCGCGAAGATCCCGAACCACGGCGACCGCGTCATCGTCGACGTCGGCGGGGTCGAGATCGCGGTCTTCAACGTCCACGGCGAGTATCACGCCCTGGCGAATTACTGCGTCCACGCCGGCGGACCGCTATGTGAGGGTGAACTCACGGGCTGCCACCGGATCGATCCCGAGACGATGGAGTGGGAGTACGACGACGACGGCAGCCACGTCCTGTGTCCATGGCACGGCTGGGTTTTCGACATCGAGACCGGTCGGAGTGTCGACGACGAGCGCTACGCCGTCCCCACCTACGACACGGTCGTCGAGGACGGTGCAGTCCACATTCGGCGATGATGGTACGCTCGGAGAGCCCGGCTCTGCTCCGTCTGAAATGACGGTACGCCGAAGCTATCGAGCCCGAGCACGGCCTACCTTTCGACACATTTTGACCACAGCGACGTGGGTGTGATGGTCGACCGGTGCTCAATCGTAGATTTCGGTCGCCGAGCGCTCATAGGCGGGTGAGGACGTTCGAATGACGTTCGCGACGAGCTGGAGCTCCATCCCGAGCAGTACGACGACATCCGACAGCGAGATGATTCCGACCAGTTCGCCGCCATCGACGACCGGCACACGCCTCGCGGTCTCCTCGGCCATGTGTTCGAGGAGTTCGTAGATGCCGCTGTCGGCTTCGACCGGATCGGTCTCCTCGAGGTCGACCTCCGCTAGCGTGAGGGCGTCCAAATCGACACCCCGGCCTACCTGCAGCGCAACGAGTCTGTCGGTCAACAACCCAATCGGAGCCCCGTCATCGACCACAACGACGGTGGATACCTCGCGCTCGCGCATGCTCTCGATGGCATCGACGACCGAGTCTCCCGGTGAGTGCGTCACGACGGATTCTCGGGCAACGTCGAGTACAGCCATGGCCGCACCCAGCAGCCAAGTCCTTACAACGATTTCGAAACAGCTCGGATATATTACATTACCACCCCCTACTTGTCGATTTATCGACAATGGACACTTTTGTGGACGCCTCGTCTCGTCATAGCGTACCATGCACGGCCGCCGACTCGCCACCACCGACAAAATCATCGCAGTCGCCAGCCCGGACAGCGAGGCGGTGCTGGATGCGCTACGCGTGTGGACTGACGACGCGGGGATCGACCTCGACCTCGTCGACGTGGGAACCGATATCGGCGACGTCTACGAGTCGAATCGCGCGACGCTAGGACTGACGGTCGGCGGCGACGGCACCTTCCTCGAGGGCATTAGTACCTTCGCCCCCCGTGGCGTCCCGATCATGGGCATCAACACCGGGACACTCTCCTTCCTCCCGCGCGTCGAGCCAGAACTCCTGGAGGAGGCCCTCGACGAGGTCATCAAAGGCCGCTCGACGGTCGACAGCCGGCAGATGCTTCACGCGGACGCGCCGGGCGTCGACGCCACCGGGATCAACGACGTGATGATCCAGCACGTCCCGCCCGAGAACCCCTTCGACCGGAAAATCACCCGACTCGACGTTTTCCTCGACGACGAATATGTGGGCGAGTTCGAGGGTACCGGGCTGGCGATCGCCACGCCCACGGGATCGACCGGCATCTCGCTGTCCGCGAACGGACCCATCCAGTACCCCGCGAACAACCACGCGCTGCAGCTCGTCCCACTGCACACCCACAAACTGGGGACCCGACCCGTGATACTAAACGCTTCCTCGGAACTACGGGTCGTGACGCAGGGCACGGCCAGCCTGCTCGTCGACGGCGGCCGAGCCCACACGAACCTCGGCGAGGACTCGCTCATCACGGTCACGGGGGCGGACACGCTCGCGCACATGGTCCGCACGAGTTACGACGACCACTTCTTCACCGCCGTCGCGGCCAAGCTCGGCTGGGGCGTCCGCGACGCGGACGATACCGGGCCGCGCACGGATCTCGAGCCGGACGACCCCGAGCCCGAGCCCGACCTTATCGAGCGCGCCCGTGCGGTCGCCGAGGAGGCCGCGGTCAGCGTTGGCGACCCGCTTCGGGAGCTCCACGGCCAGACCGAGTCGATCACGTTCAAGACGGACAAATCTGACATCGTCACCGAGGCCGACCACCAGGCCGATCGCATCATCACGACCGTTATCGGCAACGAGTTCCCCGACCACGGCATCTTCTCCGAGGAGAGCGAACGCGTCCACGGAGATTCGCCATACACCTGGCTGATCGACCCGCTTGACGGCACCGGTAACTTCGCCCACGGCAATCCGAACTACGCCGTCTCGATCGCCCTACTCGAAGAGTCGACCCCCGTAATGGGCGTCGTGTTCGTTCCGGAGACTGGCGAGCTGTTCAGCGCCCGCGCTGACGGTGACGCCTACGAGAACGACCTCGAGATCGCCACGACCACCCGGACGGATCTCGCGGAGAGTATGATGCTCTCGGGCTACGATCCCGACGGTCTGTTCCTCCAGCACTTCTACCAGGCCTCCCGCGGCGTTCGCCGGCTCGGCTGTGCCGCGCTCGGGCTGTGTTACCTCGCCGCCGGCACCGTCGACGCCGTCTGGGAGTACGACACCTATCCATGGGACGTCGCCGCGGGCGTCTGTATCGCCCGCGCAGCCGGGGCACGGATCACCGACGAGCAGGGCGAGCCCTACGAGGTGACGTTCGAGACGGATGAACGCACTGCCCTGCTCGGGTCGAACGGGCCGCTCCACGACGAGCTGTTGAGCCACCTCGAGACGGCCGACGACGAGGTCACCGGCTGATCACGTCGCTCTCGGCGAGCGAGGCGTGGGCAAGTTCGACTGCATGGCCGGTGTGGCGGGCGTGAGTCTCCGCGAAGCGCCGGGCGGCCGGCTCGCGGAGGTGCTCGCTGGACTCCGGACACTGGCGACACTCGGCGAGCCACGTCGATACCCCGTCGGGAAAGTGGCCGGTGTGTCGGCGATGGTCGAGCGCGAACTGCTCGACCGCCTGGTTGCCCACACGGAGTTCGTCGAGCTCGTACTCGAGAGCCCACTCGCGGTCACACCGCTCACAAGCGATAGTGGGAACGTCATCGCTCGGTTCGTAATCCGATCCCCTGACGTCTGTCACAGGCCGACTAGCCGCGCCCACTATCTCAACGTTCCGGTGGCCTCAAGCGACGACGCCGGCGACGATCTCACGAACCTGGTCGAGTTCGGCTCGGTTGATGGTGTGCCCCATTCCCTCGTAGATTTGCTCGGTGACGTTCCCGCCCAGCGCCTCGAGGACGTCGCGGGTCTCGTGGACGCGCTCGACCGGAATGTGCGGGTCGACATCAGAACAGCCCAGAAACACCGGCGTCCCGTCGAGATCGCCGCCGTAGTCGAAGTCGGTACCCTCGGGACCGATTAGCCCGCCGCTGAGCGCCGCGAGTCCGCCGAATCGGGTCGCGTTGCGGGCGACGTACTCCGAGGCGAGACAGGCACCCTGCGAGAAGCCGACGAAGACGATCCGGTCGCGATTCAGCCCCGCTTCACGGGCGTCGTCGACGACCCGGTTGAGGAATGCGAGCGCGGACGAGAGGTAGGGTTCGTTCGACTCGATCGACGCCATGAAGCTGTTGGGGTACCAGGTTCGCCGGTTGGCCTGCAATGCGCGGTAGGCGACGCCAGCGACGTCCAGCTGGCGAGCGATGTCGAGCATGCCGGCGGCGGTCGCACCACGACCGTGGGTAAGGACCACCGCGGCCTCCGCGTCCGCGAGGGGGGCGCCCGCCGTCTCGACCGGCTGATCGGCGTGGGGATCATCCATACTCGTTCATGGTCGGTGCCTGCCCAAAAGCCGTCGGTTCGCGGGCTCAGGGCCGACCCTGCCGCTCGTGGCCGCCGATGGCCCCACAGCGCGGACAGCTGCCCGGGCCGGCAGCACGGTCGGGAAATCGGACGCTACAGCCGTGACAGCGAAACAGCACCTCCTTGCCCGTCGACGCTCCTTGGCTGCCGTGGTCGATCGCCATACTCCCTCTAGAGCGGTCGTCACCATAGCCGGTGCCGGGCGAGGACCGAAATGCCGATAGGAACTATCGGAAGTGACCCGGTTCCGTTTATAGGGATCGCCGCCGTAGGGTAGGTGCTATGATCGCGAACGCTCGGGTCCTGCAGGAGGACTTCGTCCCGCGGGATGTCGAGCACCGCAACGCCGAGGTCAACCGGCTGTCGACGGCGCTCGAGCCGTTACTCGACGACGAGCCCGCGGAGACACCGCTGGTGTTCGGCCCGACGGGCACGGGCAAGACCTGCGTCGCGCGGTACACCGTCGAGCGGCTGCGCGAGCGACTGCTCGACGTCCGGACGACCTACGTGAACTGTTGGACCGACCACACTCGGTTCCGCGTGCTGTACGGGCTGCTCGACGCCGTCGGGCAGACGGTCGACGTCCACCGCCAAGCGACGCCCCACGACGAACTGCTCCGGCGGATCCGCGACCGCGACGACGCGCCGGTCGTCGTCGTCCTGGACGAGGTCGACCAGCTCGACGACCCTGACCTGCTCTACGAACTGTGTGGCGTTCCCCACCTCCACCCCATCCTGATCGCCAACCGCGAGGCGGATTTCTTCGCCGGGCTGGACGAGCGGGTGCAAAGCCGCCTGCGCGCCGGCCCGCGCGTGCAGTTCGACCGTTACAGCCTCGACGAACTCGTGGCCATTCTTGAGTCGCGGGTCGAGACGGGTTTTGAGCCCGGGACAGTCGACTGTGAGCGTCTCGAGACGATCGCCGACGCCGCGGCTGGGGACGCCCGCGTCGCCATCCATATCCTCCGGGCGGCCGCCCGTGAGGCCGAGGCCGCGGGCGCCGAGGAACTGACCGACGATCACGTCCGGGCGGCGATCCCCGCGGCCCGGGACGCCATCAAGCAGCGGACGGTCGACGCGCTGACACCCCACCAGGAGACGCTGTTCGAACTGGTCGACGAGGCCGGCGAGATCGCACCCGGCGAGCTCTACGAACGCTACGCCGAGGCGGTCGACGAGCCAAAGAGCCGGCGGACAGTCCGGAAGTACCTGAGCAAGATGGATCAGTACAATCTCGTCGACGCCCGCGGCGAGAAGCGCGGCCGGACCTACGCGGTCGTCGACTAGCCGAGGCGGAAGGCGACGAGCGCCGGGACCGCCACGCCGAGCGCGCCGATCGTCCCGTGCCAGACGACCATCGCCCGGAGGTCGACGAAATCCGTCGTCGCGGCCACGAGGGCGAGCCCCAGAGCAAAGGCGAGCGAGAGGGCGGTCACGGCGAGCAAGAGCGCCGGGAGCGGCGGGACGCGGGGCGCGACGGCGGTCATAAGGGCCAGCGCCAGCGCCACCCCCGCGAGCAAGAGCAGGGCCACGGCGGCGAGCCCGAGCGCAGCATCCTCAAGCGCAGCGACGGCGACCAGCGGGAGCACCAAGACGAATACGGCCGTCGAACCGGCGCTCAGACCGCCGGCGAGCGTCCGGGAAAACCGACCGCGGTCGTCGGTGAGTATCCGGCCCGTGAGGCCCGCGACCAGGGGAAGCACAAGGCCGGGGTAGTGGGCGTGGATCGCACCGATCACGAGGGCCGACGGGTCGGCACCGACCGTCGGGAGGCCGCCGAGAAGGAGCACGATGACACCAACGAGCGGGCCACACAGCGACACGTCGATGGCGAGTTCGGCGAGGGGGAACAGGCCATGGGAGCCGAGACGCCAGCCGGCGAAAGCCGCAAGCGCGAGCCCGACCACGAGCCAGGGTAAGACGAGCAACTCGCGACTTAGCGGTGCGAACCGGAGCACAATCGCGGCGACCGCGGCCAGCGCGGCGGGTAGCTGGCCGAGGACGGCGAGCCCGTAGACAGGGGATTTGCCGCCGGAGCGACGACGGGTCGCGACCAGGGTCACGGCGAGCGGCGTCACCACCAGGAGGGCCAGCGCGAGGAAGAGCCCGGCGGCGGAGACGGCGATCTCGTTCATGATCGTCAGCCCGGCCAGCGCGAGCCAGATGCCACACCCCGCGACGGCACTCACGTCCCCCACGCGGTAGCCGACGACCCGGGGATGTGGATCCTGGGCCATCGGCCGGTACCGCTCCGACGGGTGGACGGCGTCGAAGGTGACCATCGGGCGTACCCCGCATGCCAGGCGCTTAGGTATTGGCCCGTTACGGTCGAAACGGCCCCGGCCCGCCACGGCTTACGGCGGCCGCCACCCTTGCCCGGGTATGCCCGACGATCCACTCCCCAGCCTCGAGCCTGGCGTCACGCACCTCGACAGTCCCGGACCGCGCTCGACGGCGCTGCACCGCCTCGTCGTCGACGAACTCGTCGGCCGGGACGGACTGGTCTACTGGCTCGACGCGCGTAACGCCGCCGCGAGCTACGCACTGTACGAACTGGCGCCCCACCGGCGCGCGCTGGACGGCGTCCGCGTGGCGCGGGCCTTCACTGCCTACCAGCACCACACGCTCGCCCGCCGGCTCGTCCACACCGTCGACGGCCGGACCGCCATGCTCGTCGCGCCGAACGTCGCGTCGCTGTACCGCGACGACGATGTGCCCGCCTACGAGCGCGAGGACCTCTATGCCGCCACGGCGACGCTGCTGGCAGAGATGGGTGAGACCCACGATATTCCGGTCCTGTTGACCACGGACACCTCCGGCGCGGCCCTGCCGTCGGCGATCGCCGACGACGCCACGCGGCTGTCCTGCGAGCGCACCCGGATGGGGCTGCGCTACGCGGGCGCGGACGTCGAGGCGCAGGTCTACGTCAAGGACGGCTTCTGGCAGACGACCATTCCCTACTGGGTCGAGCTGTTCGGCGCGGCGGGGGCGGTCGCGCCGCCGACGGCCCAACCGGGCCGCGCCCCCGCGCTCGACGCCTGGCGGTAGCATTCATATAATTTAATAGATGGTTCGACCATTATATCGATTTTTCAATATGATATTGTCGGTCCGGCCACTATCAGGCGATTATCGGTAGCGGTTAGGAATATCCCCGGCTGACTGTATTTCCAATCCCTGATACCGCCTAATTCACCGTTTCCGGGCCAATATAGAATTTATACAGTTCATATATAACCGGAATTATCGACAGCCGCGTGTATGACACGCGTCATACATCCAGATGGATGATACGAATATCAGTCTCGTAGCGATCGGATCGTGTCGATGTTCCAGGCGTAGCCGCGGTCGTCCTCGACGGGCGTCTCGAGCACCATCGGGAGGTCGCGAGTTGCCTCGTGGTTGATCAACGCTTCGAAGGGTTCCTCACCGATTTCGCCCTCGCCAATGTGAGCGTGTTCGTCCTTCTCGGAGCGGAAGGGGTGTTTGGAGTCGTTGAGGTGCAGATAGTGAAGGTTTGCGAGACCGAACGTGGCTTCGATGTCGTCGACGAGCCCGTCCACGTCCTCGAAATCGTAGCCTGCCGCCCAGAGGTGACACGAGTCCAGGCAGACGCCCACGTCGTCGTAGCCGTAGTCAGACTGCTCCACCATGGCGGCGAGCTGGTCCATGTTCTTGCCGAGTGTCGTCCCCTTGCCCGCAGTGTTCTCGAGCAAGAGCGTGGTCTCCTCGGGAATGTCGAGGCGCGAGATCCGTTCAGCGATGTTCTCGATACCGGACTCGACGCCCGCACCGGTGTGTGAGCCCGGGTGGAAGACGTAATAGGGGATACCGAGCGTTGCGGTGTTGTCGAGTTCCGCCTGCACGCAGTCGACGGACTTCCGTGCGAGGTCGTCCTTTGGCGTCGCAAAGTTGATCAGGTACGTACCGTGGACGATCCAGGGTTCGATGTCGGCCTCGCTCGCGGCGTCTCGAAAGGCCTCGCCGTCATCTGGGTCGATGTCCGAAACCGACCACGTCCGTGGCGAGCCGACGAAGATCTGACCACAGGTGCCGCCGAGGTCAGCTTGCTCGGAGACCGCGTTGGCGACGCCCCCGCTGATCGAGACGTGTGCGCCGATTCTGAACATGTAGTTCCGGTGTATCAGCCGGGCCATAAAGCGACCGGAAGGCGAGCGTCAATGAACGGACCGACCCCCCGCGAAGTGCGCCACCCACGAAGCATATAAGCGGGAGCGCCGAAACCCGTCCAACATCGCAGGATGACAGGGGACCACATCGAGGTGTCTGCCGCCGGCGGAGACGACGTCCGGTTGCCCCTTGTCGACATCCTGACAGGACGGGGGTTTGTGACGGGAAAATCAGGCAGCGGCAAGTCAAACAGCGTCAACGTAGTCGTCGAGGAAATCCTCGACCGGGATCAACCGCTACTCATCGTCGATACCGACGGGGAGTATTGGGGTCTCAAAGAGCAGTACCATGTATTGCATCTGGGGAACGGCGACCAGTGTGACGTCCGCGTGACGTCGACCGACGCCGAAACAATCGTCGACCTCGCGCTGGTCGAGCGGGTCCCCATCATCCTCGATACATCCGGGTTCATCCACGAGGAGGACGCCCAGGACATCGTCTTCCGCGTCGTCCGTGAGCTGTTCCACCGTGAGAAGACGCTAAAGGAACCCTTTCTCCTTATCGTCGAGGAGGCCCACGAGTACATTCCTGAAAGCGGGGGGTCGACTGAGATGGCCGAGATGCTCATCCAAGTCGCTAAACGCGGCCGCAAGCACGGCCTGGGGTTCTGTGGGGTCTCCCAGCGGCCTGCCTCCGTCGACAAGGACTTCATCACACAGTGCGACTGGATCGTCTGGCACCGCCTCACCTGGAAGAACGACACCGAGGTCGTGCGGTCGATGCTGGGTAGCGACGCGGCATCGACGGTCGAGGACTTGGATCCGGGGGAGTCGCTGTTGATGACCGACTGGGACGACCAGCTCCGTCGCGTGCAGTTCCGCATGAAGCGCACCTTCGACGCGGGCGCGACGCCTGGGTTCGACGATTTCGAGCCGCCGCCGCTCGTCCCGGTCGATCCCGCCGTCCTGAACCGGTTCGACGAGCGCCGCCAGAATGTGGATTACGGCGAAGTCGAGGGGGTGAATGACGAGGACGACGAAGAGACGGACACGGCTGAGGAGGAACCGCAGGCCGAGGTATCGGAACCGGAAGACGGAGCGCCGTCCGAGGACCCGGACGGTGAACCAGTGGTTGACCCCGAGGAACCGTCCGAACCCGAACCGATCGAGACCGACGACGAGCCTCCATCCGTGACAGAGGACCCAGCCCCGGATCCGGTGATCGAGACGGCAGACGAGTCGACGTCCACCGAGAAATCGAACGATTCCGAAATCGTGGCAGCCGGTCCGGATCGCCAGCGACGCCAGCGACCCCGGCCCGCGAACGGTCGCAAAGCACGCGCCAGTCCGACAACAACCCCGCCCGCGTCAGGCAAGGAGGGTGTGCTCGTGGAATTCGCGGAACTCGTGATATTTCTCGCGAGCTGGGTCCGAGCGAGAGCCGCGACCGCAGCGGTCCTCCTTGCTGGTCGGGTTGGTGCGGCCGCCCATTGGGTCGGCGACCGGACCGACCTCGCCGAGGACGACGTCGCCACAGCGCTCTGGTTGGCGATTGCCGTGGGACTCGTCCTGCTACTTGCGACCGTACTATCTGTCGCGTTGTAACAGTCAAAAGCTTCATCCCGGAGGGCCACTGCCTCTCTCCGTGGAACGAAAGTACCTCGGCCTGTTCGTCGGCCTGATCGCCGCATCGACACTGGTGGTCACGGCCAGCTTGATCGGTGTGCTCGCCCTGACCGAAGGGCTCGTCACCGGTGTCGGGGGACGAATCCCGTACTACGTGCTCGCGGCGGCGATGGTATTTGTGGGACTCGTTGTCTCCCTCGAGTACGGACAAATCGACGACGGATCGCTGATCATCACGACGAGTTCCGTCGTCGCGGCCGTCTCGTTGGTCGCGGTAGCCCTTTCGTTCGAGGGCATCCTCTTCGCGATCGAGAACCAGAATTCGTTGTTCTCGAACCTGTTGCCCTACTTCATCGCCGCCGGGTTGATATCGACCGGCCTGATCATCTGGGGCGTCAATCACTGGCGCGAGTTCGTCACACAGACGAGGGTCCGGTAGCGACCCGCCGGTACGACTAGGTCTAGAGATGTTCGAGACGACTAGTTCTCTAGAAATACGAAAAGCTAGTCACGGGACAGCTATAAAGGAAATTTCTAGTCGGAGTTGTCATTGTCCAAAGTTTTAAGTCATAGCCCTGGTATGTCTAGGTGGGAACAAAATTCCGTGGGAGGAATGGAGGCCACACTGCGATCCGATCGGGTAGCCGCCGACGGACAGCAGCCACACGCAACGGACGCCCGATCGGCCGGCGGCACACGGCGCTCGACGCGGGGAACGCGGGCACCGCCGGCCACCTGCGGAATGGTCGTTTCCGGGAGTCACATATGGCCGTAACGCCAGATCAACGGCCGGCCGAAGAGGCCACTGCGGCGACCGACAGAAATCAGGTGGACGTCGAGTTCACGGACGGCACACACGAATCTTACGCAGTCGTTGTCCGGCCGACTGGCGGTGATTGGCTCCACGCCGAGCGGCTCGTGGGCGACGCTGACGGCCTTGACGACGAGGAGTTCGAGTCGGTCAACGCGGACGCCGTTCGGCGAATCCGCTCAGACCGCGTCCACATCCGCGACGGCGGGACGGTCCACGTCGGCGACGGGTTGCTCGTCGACCCCGACCGGCTAGCCGCCGAGTACGGACTCGCGTAGTTTCACTTTCGGCCCGCCGCCGGCCGGCGCTTACGTCCCGGACAGTCGAGCGGCGCACATGGGCCGAACCAACCCGACTTTCCGCGACGTGCTCCAGCGGACCCGTGAGGACTGGCAACCATTCCGGCGCGGGCTGCGCGCCACGCACCAACCGACCTTCGACGCACTGTTCGACGACGCGGCGACCTACGCCGATGCCGCGGGATACCTCAACGCCCGTGAGCCGATCCACCCCATCCTGGTGGCGATGCTGCTGGCCCAGAAGCGACAGCTGCGAGACCTCGAGGACCGTGTCGACGCGCTTGAGAATGCCCTTTAAGTTCGAGTTCGTGGACGGCACGGTCCGCGCCTGGACCGCCACCGACGGCGGCGCCGAGTGTAAGCGGATCGAGGACTACCACCCGACCGTCTACGTGCGGCCGCCCGACGGCCAACTGGACGCGCTTGCCAGCCGGCTGGTCGACGATCCCAAAGTGGTCGGGACTCGCGTCGAGTCACACTTTCTCGAACTCGACGCCGACGAGCGCCGGCGCGTCCTCCGGATAGACGTCGACCGACTAGCCGACGTCGCGCCACTGGCCCGTGAGTGCAAACACACCCACGAGCGCGACCTGGCCGCACCCGGGGCGTTCCGGCTCTACAACGTCGACCTGTCGCCGCAGTTCCGTTACTGTCTCGAGACGGACACCTCCCCCGCGCCCACAAGGGAGCTGACGCGGCTGTCGCTCGATCTGCCCGAGACGGCACTTTCAGACGGTGACGTCGCGGCGATCAAGGTTGAGGGCAAGGCGGTTGCCGACGACCCCGCCGAGGCCGTACGCGCAGTCGACCGGCACGTCTCGCGGGCCGACCCTGACGTGCTCGAGGTGAGCGCCGCGCGGATCGTTCCCTTGCTGTTCGAAGCGGCTGAACGCCACG
The DNA here is from genome assembly GCA_964443815.1 of uncultured Halobacteriales archaeon. GTDB lineage: Archaea > Halobacteriota > Halobacteria > Halobacteriales > Haloarculaceae > CAYLJD01. The sequence goes on from CAYUFG010000024.1 coordinate 13,685, forward strand.
GCGTGGACTGCCGACTCGGACGGCTGCCCGGCTACGAGCAACTCGCCGGGGCGAACACCTTCGAGAGTTACGGCCGAGTTGGCCACTCGCCCGCCCGCTACGACGTCCCCGGCCGCGTACTCCTGGATCGGGGCAACAGCTTCCTCTGGCACCACTCCAACCTCGCGGGGCTGGACTACCTGGTCCGGCAGTCTCGGCGACCAGCCCAGGAGGTGGGCTGGGCCAGCATCGGCACCGTCCTCACCGCCATGCAGATTTGCGAGGCCGTCGACCGGGACGTCCTCGTCCCGTGGAACAAGTGGCGCCCCGAGGCGTTCAAGGACGTCCACACCCTCCACGCCGCGGACCGTGGCGGGTTCATCTTCCAGCCCGACGTCGGCGTTCACGAGGACGTCTGCGAGGTGGACTTTGCCTCCCTCTACCCGCGGATCATCTGCGAGCACAACATTAGCCCCGACACCGTTCTCTGCAACTGTCACCCCGACCGGACGCCGCTGCCCGACCTCGGGTACAACGTCTGTCCGGAGCGGGGGTTTCTGGCCGACGTCCTCGAGCCGTTGCTCGACGTCCGTGCAGCGATCAAAACGCGACTCGATACCCTCGAAGGAAACGATGTCGAGCTCAACGTAACCTTCGAAGGCACTACGACCGACCGGCTCGAACGGGCGGGGATCGATCCGGACGCGACCCGCGACCTGAAGGCGGTGTCGAGCGCCATCAAGTGGATCCTCGTGTCGTGTTTCGGCTACCAAGGCTACCGCAACAGCAAATTCGGCCGTATCGAGTGCCACGAGGCCATCAACGCCGTCGCGCGGGACGTCCTGCTGACCGCGAAGGAGTGCGCCGAGGCACGCGGGTGGCGCGTCGTCCACGGCATCGTCGATAGCTGTTGGCTCGAACCGGTCACCGACGACCACGCCCCGATCGAGGACGTCACTGCGGCCGTCACCGAGAGTGTCGGCATCTCGCTGGATTTGGAGGCCCGGTACGACTGGATCGCCTTCTGTCCGAAGCGCGAGACCGGCGGCGGCGCGCTGACGCGGTACTTCGGCAAGCAAGAGGGCGGCGACTACAAGGTCCGCGGCATCGAGGCCCGCCAGCGGTCGACGCCAGCGTACGTCGGTGCCGTCCAGCGCGACCTGCTCGACATCGTCGACGAGACGGGCGATCCCGAAGCCGTGTGCGAACGACTCCGTGCCGCCGTCGACCGACTGGAGGCCCGCCGCGTCGATCCCGGTGATCTCGTCGTGACGAAGCGCGTCTCCCAGTCGCTCGCGGAATACGACCAGTCGACCCACACGGTCGCCGCGCTGGAGCGCTGTCGACGCCACGGCCTCAAACGCAATCCCGGTCAGGACGTCCGCTACGTGGTCGTCGAAGACGCCGCCGACGGCCGCGAGCGCGTCCGGTTGGCCGTCGAGGCCGTCGAAGATTACGACGTCGACTTCTACACGACGCTACTCGTGCGCGCGGCAGAAAGCGTGACCGCGCCACTCGGCTGGGACCGCACCGACGTCCGCCGACACCTCCGAGGGACTGACAACTACGAACTGCGGGCCTTCGCCGAGTGACTCACGTGCCACTCGCGGTCAGCGGTTCGATCCCGGTGTCGCGGTCCTGGGGGTCCCGTCACGGCGGGGGGAACCGGCCGAAACATGGACGAAGCAGGGGCGACCGACCGGCGCAGACCGGCTCGGGCTAGCCGTCGGTACGGACGAACAGTACGCACCCAAGCACCATCATGAGCGTGCCCACCAGGACGGGCGTCGCGACGGTGTAGAGCGCGGTCGCAGCGGCGAAGACCGGCTGGGCGACCGGCGACGGCACGACAGTGAGAAGCGTCGCGATATCAGGGAGTTTCAGGGTAAACAGCGCGGTCGTGGCACCGCCGGCAAAAACCGAACCTGCCCGGCCGGGGAGCAGGTACAGCAGCGGGATCATGGGAAACGCAAGGACGAGGAAGTACAGCGAGAAACTCGGGAGCACCATGATCACCGCTGCGAGTGTTCCGAAGACGGCACACAATCCAGCGATCGATCCGTCCTCACGACGGTACAGGAAAGCGACCATCGGACCCAAGAGCCCGAGTGCAATGACTGTAAGGATGAACCGATCGGCCGACGGGAACAGCGCCGACAGTGGGCGCAGAAGGGTGACGTATTCGCTCGAGGGTGGGAGACCGCCGGCGAAAGCGTCCGGACCCACCCGACCGCCGAGGGCGATAACGAAAAAGTCACGCGTGGTTCCGACGCCGAAAAGCACGGCGCTCAGCGTCAGTCCGGCGAGGCCGGTGACGAACGCGACGGCAAGCGCGCGCCACGCCCGGCGATGGAGGAACCAGACGCCGAGACTAGCCGGGAAGACCTTGAGCAGCGCCGCCACACCGACGGCAGCACCCGCCGCGGCTTCACGATCTCGCGCGAGCCATACGAGCCCCGCGCCGGCGGCGAGTGCGAGGTGGTGATTGACGTTTCCGTAGAGGAGCGAGGGCGCGGCAAAGGGACCGAGTACGACGTACCCGACGATCAGGATCCGGTCGGTCGGGGTCAGGTCGACGCCGTGCGCCTCGATGACACCCGAAAGCAGGATGCCAAGCAGGGCGCCGGCTGCCACGGCAGTGAGAACGTGCACCAGATACCCAACAAATGGCTCCAGGAGGAGGTACATCGAGAACCATACCAGCCAGACCGGCGGGTACCGGTACGTGTACCCGGGCCTGCCGACGTGGGAGACGCCGTAGAGCGGGTCACCGGTAGAAAAGGCTGCCGCGGCAGCTCGGTACACGTCGAAATTGATTGCGATCCCGGTCCCCGCAATCAATACGTGGTACGCCAGGTAACCGAGGCCGAAGCAAACGCCAACCGCCAACACGGCCCGGGCCCGTCGGCGACCGATTGCCATCGTCGGGGCGTGTCCCGGGGTGACCAAATCCCTTCGGAGACGTCCGCACCGCTTTTTCCCCTCCGCGCCAAGGGTCCGGCGATGGAATACGCGGCACTGGTCGACGTCTACGACCGCCTCGACGGGACCGAGGCCACCCTCGAGTTGCGGGACATCCTGGCAGACGCCTTCCGTGCCGCCGACGACGAACATCTATCAATGATCGTGAAACTCGTCCGCGGTGACCCGTTCGCGGCCTGGCAACCGGACGAACTCGGGCTGTCTTCGAACTTGACGCTGGAAGCAGTCGCTCGGACGACTGGCCTGTCGCCGGCCGAGATCGAGGACGAGTGGCGGGAGACGGGAGACCTCGGCAGCGCCGCAGAGTGGGCTGTGTCCAACGCCCGTCAGCGGACGCTCGTCAGCGACGAGCTTACCGTTCGACGCGTCCACGACACTCTCCAAGAGATCGCCACTTACGATGGGGAGGGGAGTCAGGGCAGGCGGATCGACGCGGTCGCGGGGCTCCTGGCCGACGCCGAACCGAACGAAGCGAAATACATCGTCCGGACCGTGCTGGGGCACCTTCGGCTCGGCGTCGCCGAAGGAACGATCCGGGACGCGATCGCCGAGGCCTTCCTCGGTGGCGCCGAGGACGAGACAGTCACGGCGGTCGAGCGGGCCTTCCAGTTAACCAACGACTACCGAGTCGTGGCGACCACGGCCCGAGACGAGGGACTCGACGGGCTATCGGCGCTCGATATCGAGCTATTTCGACCACTACGTGTGATGCTCGCTCGGAAGGCCGAGGACGTGGCGGACGCGCTCGAAACGGTCGCGCCGAAGTGCGGGACGGCGCTGGTCGAACATAAACTCGACGGCTTTCGGGTCCAGATCCACGTCGAGGACGACGACGTGGCGGTCTTTACGCGGAGACTCGAGGACGTCACCCACCAGTTTCCGGAAATCGTCGAATGGGTCGATGGGTCGATCGACGCGGAATCGGCCATCGTCGAGGGCGAAGTTGTCGCCGAGGATCCAGAGACGGGCGATCCGTTGCCCTTTCAGGAGCTATCGCGACGGATCAAGCGCAAGTACGACGTCGACGACCTCCGCGAGGAAGTGCCGGTCTCGGTACACCTGTTCGACCTACTCTATCTGGACGGCGAGACGTACCTCGACCGGCCGCTCAGGGATCGGCTCGGCGCGGTCGACGGCGTCCTCGAGCCGGTCCCGGGAGCGTTCGACCGGGTCGCACATCGCCGAGTCGAGTCGGACGAGTCGGCGGTGTCGTTCTACGAGTCGGCCCTCTCGGCGGGCCACGAGGGACTCATGGCCAAAAACCTCGAAGCCACGTACCAGCCGGGTCGACGCGTCGGCAACATGGTGAAGGTCAAGCCGACGATGGAGCCTCTCGATCTCACGGTTGTCCGGGCGAAGTGGTCCGAGGGTCGTCGCCAGAACAGGCTGGGAAGGCTCTTCCTGGGCTGTCGCGACCCTGATACCGGCGAGTTTCTGGAGGTCGGTCGGCTCTCGACGGGATTCACCGACGAGGAACTCGACGAGGTCACCAAACGGCTCGAACCCACGATCCGGGAGCAGGACGGCCGGGCGGTCGTCTTCGAGCCGTCATTGGTCATCCAGGTGGCCTACGAGGAGATCCAGGAGTCGCCGGACTACGACTCCGGCTACGCACTGCGGTTTCCCCGCTTTGAGGGCTTCCGTGACGACCTGGATCTCGGGGAAGTGGACACAGTCGACCGGATAGCCACCCGATACGAGGAGCAATGAAGATCGAATATAGGGGCGGTCTCCGGATCGAGACTGGGGACGAACGCTTCATCGCGGACGGGAACGACCCCCGAGACGGCGTGGCGCTGGTCAGCCACGCCCACGGCGATCACCTCTACCGCGAGCCTCCGAGTGAGGCGCTCTGGTCGGAACTCACTCGTGCCATCACAGGCGTTCGTCGGGCAGACGAATCGCTCCCGGACCGCGTCACCCACCCGGCTGTCGACCTTTACGACGCCGGCCACGTCCCTGGATCTCGAGCCGCATTGATCCGGGGAGACCGTCGAATCCTCTATACTGGTGACGTCTGTACGCGAGAGCGGCTGTACATCGAGGGATTCGATCCGCCGCCTGCGGACGTCCTCGTAATCGAGTCGACGTACGGTACGCCCGATTACGAATTCCCCCCGATCGAGGAGACCCGAGCGGCTTTCAGTGACTGGGTTGCCAGACAGGGCGATCGACCGATCATCTGCTTCGGGTACGCCCTCGGTCGGGCCCAGGAGATCGAGTGGCTTCTGGCGGACTCTGACCGGGATCGTATCCTTGTCTCCGAGGCCATCGCTGACATCGACGTGGTGATCGCTAACCACCTCGATATCACGCTTCCGGGCGAGCGGTACGACGAAATCGGGGATTTGGGTGCCGGAGATGCGCTGGTGCTCCCGGCGCGGCTCCGCGGCAGTTGGGTCGACGACCTGATCGAGTCGACCGAGGCCGCGACCGCCGGTCTCTCGGGCTGGGCCGTCGATGAAGGGTTCCGGTTCGCTCGCGACCTGGACGCGGGGTTCGTTTTCTCTGACCACTGTGATTTTCCGGAACTCCTCAACCTCGTGTGCGCCGTCGACCCCGAGGAAGTCTACACGCTCCACGGCAACGCCGTCGCGTTCGCGGACCACCTGACTCGCGAACTGGGGTACGTCGCGACGGCGCTCAAACCGAATCAGTCGCGGCTCTCGCAGTTCTGATTCCGGTCGCGACGTGCTCCGATATCACAGTCTCACAGTTTGAAAACCGTCTCTGAGACCGCCCGAGCCCCTGCGTCTCACAAAATCGTGGCATTCGTCGGTAAGTTGGAGGAAACAGTTCAAGTGGAAATCAGTCGCACGCACGTCTAGCGTTCCACCTGAAAGCAGTCGCACGCACGTCTGACGTTCCACCTGAAATCAGTCG
>CAYUFG010000024.1:19628-21631 GCA_964443815.1 uncultured Halobacteriales archaeon
GCTACGCGTCCAGACGGTTCCCGAGTCCCTCGAACCGGGAATCCGACAGCAAAACGGCGCTTGTCTCTTCCTTGGGGACCGACAGGCTGATCTCCTTCGTACGGCCGTACCGGCCCTTCGAGACGACGATAGCGTTGATGATACCGAGCATGTCGAGTTCGCTGATCAGATCCGTGACCCGCCGCTGGGTCAGGACATCGAGGTCCGCCTCCTCACAGAGATCGGAGTACTGATTGTAGACCTCGCCAGTATTGATCGAACCGGTTCCGCCTTCCTCGAGCGTGATGATGGCGAGCAGGATGAGTTTCGACTGTGGAGGGAGCGTTCGTACGGCCTCTGCGACCCGGTCGAGTTCGATCTTCTGCTGGGCCTTACGGACGTGCTGTTGTTTGACCTCCTTGTACTTCGAGCGTTCCGCCAATTCCCCGGCCGTCCGCAGCAGATCCAGCGCCCGGCGCGCGTCACCGTGTTCCTGGGCGGCGAACGCCGAGCACAGCGGGATCACGCCCTCGCCCAGTGCGTCCGGCTTGAAGGCGATGCTCGCGCGCTGTTCGAGGATGTCCTGGAGGTGGTTTGCGTCGTATGGTGGGAAGACGATCTCCTCTTCGCCCAAACTCGACTTAACCCGGGGGTCGAGGAAGTCAGTGAACTTGAGGTCGTTGCTGATCCCCATGATCGAGACGCGGGAGTTCTCCAAGTCCGTGTTCATCCGCGAGAGATTGTACAGGGTGTCATCGCCGCTCTTCTCGACGAGTTTGTCGACTTCGTCGAGCATGATCACTACGACCCGTTCCTGGTAGTCCACCGCATCGAAGAAGTATTGGTAGACCCGGTCGGTCGGCCACCCGGTCATGGGGACCTCGTCCAGCCGGTCCGCCAGTTCATCCTCGAGGGCGTCGATGCGCTTGGAGATATCGTTCACGCTGCGAAACTCGGTGGCCTCGACGGTCGTCACGCCGTCGCGGACGTCCGTCCGCAGGGCACGCAGTTGCTCGAGGTCGTCCCGCAGGCGTTGTTTGTTCCGCTCGATGAACGTGTTGGCCAGTTGTGCCAGGACCCGGTACTGCGTGTCGGTGACCTCACAGTTGATGTATTGAACCAGACAGGGGACGTCGTACTTCTCAGACGTTAACTGCAGTTCTTGGCTGACATACTTCGCCGATGCAGTCTTCCCAGTACCGGTCTTCCCGTAGATCAGTATATTCGAGGGGGTGTCCCCTCGAAGTGCCGATGCCAGGATCGACGCCATCTTGTTGATCTGTTCCTCGCGATGCGGCAGCTTCTTCGGAGTGTAGCTCGGCCGCATCACCTCCTTCGACTCGAAGATGGGGTCGCCCTGGAGGATGTCGTCGAAGAGGCCGCCATCGCCGGCCTCCTCGTCGGGTTCCTCGATGAGTTCCTCCGTGAACGTGTCCTCGAGCGCCGCGTCCCCGACGCCCTGAGCGGTCGCTGTCGGGTTCCCATCCCGGCTATCCTCGGGCGGAACCCCATCTGGTGTCATCTGCTTTTCATTATCGGTCATTCGTTCCCTCTCCGTGCTGGCCCGCGCAAGCGTGCCCGCGCTGGCGGGCCGCGAAACCGCCGTATGCGCCCATTACCGCTTCCGACTCGCGCTCCGTTGAGGCAGTCACTACCCATGAGGGAGTGCATTATAAAATTGTCCGTCCGACATCCCCTACGATATATGATATTAATTCTTGATAGGATCGGAAAACCTCCGGATCCCTCACCATGTCAATCTATCACGCAATACGCCGGGGAACGTGAGTCACCGCGTCGCCGATTTATCATGATGCTGTCGTGACCGCGACGGTCGGGCGAGTCCGCGGAACGCGACCGATCACCCCTCGGGTCGGTCTCCGTCCCACGCCAACCGACAGCTCTCGTCACAGAAGTGGGCCGTCTCCACCGCACCGTCCTCGATCCACGTGATAACACGGTGGTCGGTCGACCGTACGATCGGGTCCCCACACGTCGCACACCGGGGAGCGTCCTCCTCGGTG
>CAYUFG010000025.1:0-7601 GCA_964443815.1 uncultured Halobacteriales archaeon
CGGAGATGGTCGAGAGTACGCGAGGCATCGCGAGCGGGGTCAGGCACGTCGCGGAGCAATGATTTCGCGGAGCTCAGCGTCCGATGCACCTGGATTCTTTCCTGACGGGAATCGACGCTATTGTGAAAGATCGATTGTGGTCTCCAGTATCTTGATACGCTCACTCCGGTGAGTCTACGACCGTGACATGAAGCGCCGCACCGCGTGGCTCCTGATCGGCAGTTTGGCAGTCGTCTGTCTCGGGCTCGTCCTCTCGGTCGCCTACCCGTTCAGTACGGCCGAGCCCCACGCCGCGAAGGCGCCCGATGAGCGATTCTCTGTCGGCGACGCCGACGCGTTCAGCGCGTCCGGACGAATCGTCGCGGACGGGGAGACGGCCCTGGCGTTCGACGGTATCGTCACGGCGGACGGCGCCTGGTATCAGCGCGTGGTCGAGGAGCACGTAACCTCGACCGAGTATCACCCCGGCACTGGCGAGACCGTCCATCAACGGCTCCAATTCACGGGTCAGGAGCGCGCGGAGCGGTACCGGCAAGAAATCGCCGAGGATGCGGCCCTGAGCCTCGTCCGGGAAACGTCGGACGGGACTAACGTGACGTTCGTCGTGACGCGGAACGGGACCGGTGGGGACGAGCCAGTCTCGGGGACGGCTGCTGTCTTCGTTAACAGTCTATCTACTGCCGGGTACGAGCGAACCGGCACCAACTCCCCAAACGTGACGACCTACGAGCCACGCAGCGGCTGGTACGAGGGACAACGGCCGTACCGGATCACTAGCGCCATCGGAACCGTGCAGGCCAACCCCGAAACGATGACCGTGCGAGCGGCGAACGTCTCGTGGGACCAAACGGTCCCGGCGGGATCGTTCGCGGAGTATACCCTGGTCACGGTGGCGAGCGATGCGCCGACGAAACGCACGATCACGTTCGAATACACGCGGGGTGAGACGGAGCTCGAGCAACCGACCTGGGTTGGAGACACGGGTGGAGGGAGTCGAGTGGTCGGCCCTGCAGATGAGCCGTGATAGTGTGTCGCTCGAAAGGCGGAAATCCGGTTGCTCGGTGCCCAGGACCCGGGAGAAACCTGGCCGGTGGCGGATCTCCGGTGTGCTTATTGCACTCCCGCGGGACGAGCCGTCCAATGCGAATCGGCGTCGACGAGGCCGGCAAGGGCCCCGTCCTCGGCTCGATGTTCGCGGCGGCGGTCCGTGCCGAGCCTGCCGCCCTGCCGGCCGACGTCGCCGACTCGAAGGCGCTCAGCCGCGAGCGTCGAACCTCCCTCGCCGCCGAAATCCGCGATACCGCAGCAGCGGTCGCCGTCGCGGAGGTGCCCGTCGACCGCATCGACGACCCGGAGACGGACATGAACACTCTCACCGTCGACGCCCACGCGTCCGTGCTGGCCGAGACGGCGACGCCGGACAGTCGTGTCACGGTCGACGCCGCCGAGACCGACGCCGAACGGTTCGGCCGGCGGCTGGCCGACCGGCTCGACACCGAGCCCGAGATCCTCGCACGGCACCGTGCCGACGAATCCGACGTGGTCGTCGGCGCCGCCAGTATCGTCGCGAAGGTGGCACGGGACGCCCACGTCGACCGCCTGGCGGACGCCTACGGTGAAGTAGGCAGCGGATATCCGAGCGACGCGACGACGCGAACCTTCCTGGCCGAATACGTCCGATCTCACGGATCGCTCCCGGACTGTGCCCGGTCCTCGTGGCGCACCGCCGACGACGTACTCGCCGCAGCCGAACAGTCCGGCTTGGCCGACTTCGTGTGAGTGCGTCCGCCTGCGGTTTTGGCGACGGTACGCGCCAAGGTCTCCCACGAAGACGGATCCGGTATCGTCGACTACTTTTATCATGTCCCTGGGCGTCCACCGGCGGTAGCAATGCTCGGCCGCCCGGTCGACGCGTCGCCGTACTATGGATGGATCGTCGTATCGGCCTGCTTTCTCACGAACGGCGTCGTCTTCGGGATGGTCTACGCGTTCGGCGTCTTCCTCGAGCCGATCGGCTCGGCGTTCAGCGCGTCGACCGCCGAGACTTCACTCGTCTTCGGTATCCAGCTGTTCGTCATGTACAGTACCTCGCCACCCGTCGGCGGGCTGGTCGAGTGGATCGGTCCCCGACGCGGACTCCTCGTCGCGGCGGCGTGTCTTCTGTCCGGCATGCTCGCGGCGAGTCGGGCCGACAGCATCCCCGTACTCGTCCTCACCTACAGCATCGTGACCGGCCTGGGCATGAGCATCGCCTTCGTCGTGGGCTACGCGACGCCGCCCCAGTGGTTCCGCCGCCGGCGCGGTCTCGCGACGGGGCTCGCGAGTGCCGGCCTCGGCGTCGGTCTCGTCGTCGTCGCACCGGCGGCCTCGTTCCTCGTCACAGAGCTTGGTTGGCGCGGCGCCTTCGCCGCCCTCGCCGTCGGTCTCACGGTGCTCCTCCTGATCGCCGCCTTCTTCATGGCGGACGACCCCGACCAGGTCGGCGCCGACCCCGCGGGCGAGTTTCCCGACGGCCGGCCCACCACGGCCGGCCCCTGGCGGGAGCAACTCGCCGCCGTTGGCGAGGTGGCGAAGAGTCGTGCGTTCAGCCTGCTGTTCGTCGGCTACGTGTTCCTCTACGGCACGCTCTACGTCATCCTCAACCACGTCGTCAACTTCGCCGGCGAGCTCGGCGTCCGCGAGGCCGGCGTCCTCGCGGTCGGCGTCGTCGGCGTGACCACCACGGTCACCCGGCTCGCCGTCGGGGGCGTTGCGGACCGCCTCGGCCGACTGTCGATCTTCGTCGCCTGCGGCGCCATCATGGCGGTGGCCCTCCTCGTCCTGCCGGCAGCGACCGGACCGCTCGCCCTACTTGCCGTCGCGGGCCTGTTCGGCGTCGGCTACGGCGGCACGGGCGCGCTCATGTCATCGGTCCCCGCGGACCTCTTCGGCGGGGCCAACCTCAACGCCATCTTCGGCCTGGTCTCGCTTTCCCTGGCGGTCCCGGGCCTGGTGGCCCCGGCCGTGGCTGGCTACGGCTTCGACCAGTTGGGAACGTACACGCCGGTGTTCCTCCTCACCGGCGTCGTTGGCTTGCTGGGTGCCGGCCTCGTCGGCGCCGCCGCGGCTCTCCAGGGCGAACTCGAGGTACCGCGCGGACGGGCCTGAGGCACAAAGCATTTATCGGTTACTCAGTATGTGAGTAACTAATGAGCATCCTCGTCACGGGTGGGGACGGTTACATCGGGTGGCCGACCGCCCTCCGCATCGCCAACCGCACGGATGAACGCGTCTTGATCGTCGACAACTTCGCGCGCCGGGAGTGGGTCGAGGAGGTCGGCGCCGTGAGCGCGACACCGGTCTACGGCATCGAGGACCGCATCGCCGCCGCCCGAGAGACCCTGGGCATCCACAACCTCTCGTTCGTCGAAGGTGACCTCGTCGACCGGGACGTCGTCGACGAACTCTACGCCGTCCACGAGCCCAGTACCGTCGTTCACGCGGCGGCCCAGCCCTCGGCACCGTACTCCCAGATCAACGGCGAGCGGGCCAACTACACCCAGCACAACAACATGCAGGCCACCCGCAACCTGCTGTGGGGGCTCGAGGAGGCCGGGCTCACGGACACGCACTTCATCGAGACGACGACCACCGGCGTCTACGGAGCGCCCGAATTCCCCATTCCCGAGGGCGGCGCCGTGATGGAGAACCGGGGCGAGCGCGACGATGTGCCGTTCCCATCGATGTCAGGGAGCTGGTATCATGCTACCAAATCGTACGACGCGGGCAACATGCGCCTCGCGAGTGCACAGTTCGACATCCCGATCAGCGACGTCCGCACCGCCATCACCTACGGCACGGAGGTAGAGGAGACCCGCGAGGACGACCGGCTGAAGACCCGCTTCGACTTCGACTACTACTTCGGGACCGTCGCCCACCGATTCTGCGCTCAGGCCGTCGCGGGTTACCCGGTAACCGTCTACGGTAAGGGCGAACAGCGCAAGCCGTTCATCTCGCTGTCCGACGCGGTCGAGGGTCTCGCCGAACTCGCGCTCGCCGATCCCGCTGACAGACCGGAGGACCTGACGGTCTACAACCAGGTCACCCGCCCCATCGCCATCGTCGAGATCGCGGACACGATCGCCGACGTCGCCGGCGAGTTCGGCCTCGACGTCGACGTCGAGCACTTCGAAAACCCCCGCGACGAGGACGAGACCCACCAGATGGAGATCGAGAACGACCGCTACCTCGACGTCATCGGCGGCCAGGCGGACGACTTCGAGGCGGGCGTCCGGGACGTGCTGGAGACGCTCACGCGGTACGACGACACCATCGCGGCCCACGAGGATCGGTTCCTGCCTGGCGTACTCGAGGACTGACGACCTGCTCTCGGCCCCGAAACGCTAAGGCGCCGTCGTCGGACGTGGGGGTATGCTCTCACTCTCCGCGGAACAGCGCATGCTCGTCGAGACCTGCCGTGATCTGGCCGAGTCCGAGTTCGCCGAGGATGCATTCACGTGGGACGGGGACACGCCCTGGGCCAACGTCGAGACGCTCGCGGACAACGGCCTCCTCGGGGTGAACTTCGACGAGGCCTACGGCGGTGGCGGCATGTCGGAGTTCGAGGTGATGCTCATGACGGAGGTGATCGGCAGGGTCTGTCCGGACACCGCCCGCTTCGTCAATTCCGCGCACATGATCGCCGCCCGGGCGATCGACATGTTCGGCACCGAGGCCGCCAAGCAGCGGTATCTCCCCGGCGTCGTCGACGGCGAGTACATGATCGCGATCGTCATCTCCGAGCCCGGCGCGGGGTCGGACGTCAAGGCGATGGACACGCGGGTCGAGGAGGCCGACGACGGCGAGCTCTACCTCTCGGGCGAGAAGACTTGGGTGAGCTGGGTACCCGAGTCCCGCGCGGGCGTCGTCTGGACGAAATTCCCGGACGACACGCTCGGGACGGTCGTCATGGATTTCGACGACCCCGGCGTCGAGATCGCGACCCACTTCACGAATATGGCGGGGCACACCCAGACACAGTTCACGATGGACGACGTCCACATCCCCGAGGAGCACGTCCTCGTCCGCGGCCGGGACGCCTTCAAGCAACAGTTGAAGGCGCTGAATTGGGAGCGGCTGTCGGTGGCCTCCTACGCCAACACGATCGCCGCGTGTGCGCTCGACAGAGCACTCGAGTACGGCCAGGACCGCGTCCAATTCGAGCAACCGATCGCCGACTTCCAGGGCATGGAGTGGAAGCTCGCGGACATGCTCAAAGAACTCGAACTCTCCAGATCGATCACCTACCAGACCGCCGACGCGGCCGTCGACCAGGGGCGGGTGCCGGACCCATTGCAAACGCACATCGCGAACCTCTACGCCGGCGAGATGGTCGAGCGGGTCGTCAGCGAGGCGCTGCAGGTCCACGGCGCCAACGGCTACCAGCGGGGCCACCCGCTCGAGTACCTCTACCGGCTCCAGCGGGGCTACCGCCTCGGCGGCGGCACCGACGAAATCCAGAAGAACACCATCGCCAGGCGTCTGAAGGACGAGGGCGTGCCCCGGCTTGGTTGACGTCCGCCCGCAACCGCAGTCCCGGGCGGTCGCATCAAATCGCTGTAAATCAGGAACTTCTTGGCCAACTACGGCGAAGACCGCCCATGGACGTGCTCGTGACGGGCGGTTGTGGGTACATCGGCAGCGCGCTCGTGCCCAGACTGGTGGCCGACGACGCCGTCGACCGCGTCGTCGTCTTCGACAGCCTCGGAACCGGCTCGCCGCGGGCGCTGTTCGGCACGCTCGACGACGGCGACGGCGTCGACTTCCGCCGGGGCGATGTCCGCGAGTACGGCGACGTCGAGAGTGCGACGCGGGGCGTCGACGCCGTCGTCCACCTGGCCGCGATCACCGGCGCCGCGAGCACGCACGACCGCCGCGAGGAGACCTTCGCCGTCAACTACGACGGCACCGAGAACGTCCTCACGGCCGCGAGCAAGTTCGACGTCGGCACCGTCGTCTTCGCTTCCTCGTGCAACGTCTACGGCCGGGCGACGAGCACGGATATCGGCGAGGGCGTCGAGCCGGACCCAATCAACCCCTATGCCGAGGCGAAGTACGAGGCGGAGTCACTGCTCGCTGACGCCGCCGAAGCGCACGGCATGGACGCGACGGCGCTGCGAATGTCGACCAACTACGGCTACGCGCCGGGCATCCGGTTCAACCTCGTGGTCAACCACTTCGTGTTTCGGGCACTCACTGGCCGGCCACTGACCGTCTACGGCGACGGCTCGAACTGGCGGCCGTTCATCCACGTCCAGGACGCCGCCCGGGCCTACGCCCACGCCGCGCTCAATCCGGAGCAGTGGCCACACGCCGTCTACAACGTGGGCGGTCCGGCTGCCAACTACCGCGTCTCGGAGGTGGCCGACGTGGTCCGGGACGTCGTCGGGCCGGTCGAGGTGACGTACCTCGAGGACGAACATCCAGGTCCCTCCTACCACGTCGACTTCGAGCGGATCGGGGAGACGGGCTTCGACCTCGAGTGGTCGCTCGCCGAGGGGATCCGCGACCTCGCACGGCGGTTCAGGGAGGGCGAGCATGCCTAAGGTGATCGTTACCGGTGCCGCCGGGTACATCGGCAGCCGGCTGCTCGCCGACATCCAGGCACACCACCCCGCCTGGGAGATCGTCGGCCTCGACAACTTCTACCTCGGCAAGGTCGACGCCGTCGGCGACGTCGATATCACGACCGTCGACGTCAGGGACCGGGACGCACTCGAGACCGCACTCGACGGTGCGGACGTCGTCGTCCACCTGGCCGCGGTCTCGGGCGTGGACGACTGCGAGGACAACCCCGACCTGGCCTTCGAGACGAACGTCGTCGGGACCGAAAACGTCGCTTGGTTCTGCCGAAAGACCGGCGCCGCCATGCTGTTCCCCTTCTCGATGGCGGTACTGGGCGACCCCCACGAGTTTCCCATCACCGTCGACCACCCACGTGACCCACTCAACTGGTACGGGCGGACGAAGTACCTCAACGAGCGCGCCATCGAGACCTTCGCGGACGGCGCCTTTCCCGCGATCCAGTTCATGATATCGAACCTCTACGGCGCCCACGTGGTCGACGGCCAGACCGTCTCGAAGGACACCGTCATCAACTTCTTCGCCGACCGGGCGCTGTCGGGCGAGTCGCTGACGGTCTACAAACCCGGCACTCAGGCGCGAAACTTCATCCACGTGACAGACGTGGCCGCGGGCCTCCACCGCGGGATCGAGCGGGCTCTGTCCCTCCAGGAGGACGAGGCGGTGGGCACCTGGAAGTACGAACTCGCCACGGACGACGAACTCAGCGTCCACCGGGTAGCTGAACTCGTCCAGGAAGCCGTCGCCGCGGAACGGGCCATCGACGTACCGATCGAACTCGTCGACAATCCACGTGACGACGAGACGCTCGTCAGTGAGTTTGCCGTCGAGACGACGCGCGCCAGGTCAGACCTCGGCTGGGAGCCCGAACGGACCGTCGCCGAGGCCGTCAGCGATCTGGTTTCGTAACTGCCCACCGCCACACTGTCCACGGTAGGACGCCGCGCCGGTTTTGGAGCGGGGGTGCGACGAAATCCGCC
>CAYUFG010000025.1:7701-20614 GCA_964443815.1 uncultured Halobacteriales archaeon
TGACCGCCAAGACATCTACTCCGGGCGACGCTTGACGACGTGGGTGAGCTCCGATTTCGGTAGCCATTCGTCTTGCAACGTCTCCGCGTCGTCTCGTTCCGCGAACCGATGGCGATGGTCCTGTAGGCGTCGCTGACTCCAGTCGCCCGGCTCACGGCCCTCTTCGTGTCGTTCGAGACGGTGAATCCGGTGGGCCCGTTTCATCAGCGACCGTGCCGCCGCGGCGTCAACGAACTCGATCGCGTCATTCGTCTCCGTCTCGATGTGTCCGACGAACTCGGTGGGCACAGCACCCTCGACGTAGCCGATCTTCTCCTCCGCGAGCCACTCCGGGAGTTTGATCAGTACTTCGTCTCCGTCCAGTTGTCCGAGCAGATCCCAGAGCATCCTGGCGTCAGGCTCCGACGCGGGATATGCCTGCAGAAAGTCCGCATAGTCTGCGTAGATGTCGACGGTGAGGAGACCCATGTCGCCCCGTATCGCCGGGCACGGATGTAAAGGCTGGACCCGCAGCCTGAGTCATGCAGGGGACGACCGCCGTGTCTATGAGACACTCGACGTTCGGCAATACGGTCACGAGTGTCCTCTCAGGACCGTTGCCGCGGCTGGACACAGGGAGCGGCGAGGTATTCGAGGCACAGGGTTTACAACCGTGACCGGACGAAGACTTCTCGGATCATGCCCACCGCAGAAGTTTCCTTACCGGACAAACTCGATAGCGAGATCAATCAGCTCGTCGACCAGGGGGAGTTTCTCAACCGTGAACAGGCGGTCGAGAACCTCCTCTCGATGGGCATTACCGTCTACGACGAGAGCGGGCCGACGTCGGACGAATCCGCTACGGACGTGTTTGGCCAGACAGCATCGGAGCGCCACGACCCGGCCATGGACGATGGGCCGTCCGATGACGCGCACACACTATAACGAACGGCTCCACCCAGCTGTGTCCCTGCTGACCCGTCAAAACACGACCGGTCCCGCTATCGCCAGGGCTAGTATTAACGCGAAGTAGAGAACCACGATCACGAGCGTCCAAAACAATACCCATTCGCCGTCGTCGACGGGTTCGGGAGGCAACTCGCCTTCAGCCGCCATCGGCCGAACCCTCCCGATCTAACCCGTCGACCGCCGCTCTCAGCACGTCCACCCACGGTTGATCCTCCTCGGGGGGCGACTCGTCCCATAGCGACGCCCGTTCCGCTGGCTCGCGTGGCCCCCTCCGGTGTGGAGACATTTTGCCCTCTTCCGGGGATTGGACCCGTTGTTACTTGGTTAATCGCCCACTAGAACGTTTCAAATCACTCATTACGAACTCACTTCGCCCTCCAGGGCCCCGATGATTTTACTGACGAACGAGTTGCGGAACCGACGCAGAGCCGCCATTCAACCGCTCCTTCGGACGAAAGCAGAGAATTGACATACCCGATCCGCGTCGGAGTCGGGAAGCGGGCATGTGGCTGCAGCGACGCCACCCCGGCGACAGGGTCGCGATCCCCGACGTGGATGGGCCTGTGAGACGGAGACGTCGGCGCGATGGCGCTTGGGACGAACGCTGGCGACCGGGTGGTCCATCGGTTCGTGGCGACCGTTCCGACGGCGTGGGTGAGCTTCGACCCACTATTTGGCAACACTGAGCGGGCAAGACGACTCTGAGGAAGCGATCGATTTGTTGGTACTGTCGAGTCTGTCGCATCGGTTCACGGGGTCGGTATCCTCGTGGGCAGACGACCGACAGAGGGGCCGATTTCCCCACGAGTGGGACCCCAGCCTCAGTACTCGATGTCGTCCGGCGGGTCAAAGGGGCGGCTGCGGTTCGGTGTGGCGGGGAATTTCGAGGGTGACGACCGTTCCCGACGGGTCGTTCCGGGCGAAGGTGATGTCGCCGCCGACGAGTTCGGTTCCCCAGACGACGATCGCGAGACCCACACCGCTGCCGTGGCGGAGGGGCGACTCTGCCCCCTCCCTGAGCAGGGCGAGTTCGTCCTCTTGGATGCCGGGACCGTTATCCTCGACGACCACCTGGACGTCGTCGTCGCTGACGTCGGCTGTGATCCACAGTTCGGGATCGGAGTCGGTGTTGTGGCGAGCCGCGTTCTCGAGAACGTTCCAGAGAATCTCCTCGAGTAGCCCCTCGACGCGGACGCCGTCCGCCTCGATATCGGCGTGGACCGTCACCTCCGGATACTCCGTGCGGAGCGAGTCGATGGCGTTCTCGATTAGTCGGTCGAGAGGGACGTTCGGCTGACCCCGGCGGCCGCGTTCGAACAGATCGAGGATCTGGCGGATGTCCTCGGTGTACTCGTCGATCTCGTTGGCCTTGGTCGTGATCGACTGGACTCGTGGGTCCCCTCCCTCGACCGCCAGCGCCTCCGCGTTCCCGAGTATGACCTGGATGGCGGACCGGATGTTGTGTCGTAACACCCGATTGACCACCTCGAGGCGCTGTTGCTGTCGGAGGTAGTCGCTGATGTCGTGGAGCGTGATCAACTCGCCGACGTGTCGCCCGTGGGCGTCCGCCACCCGGCTTCGCGTGACGTCGTAGGCCTCGGTGCCGTCCTGGGGTCGGTAGACGCTTCGTGCCTCCCGGTCCGGCTGGGCCGCCTCCACGTCCAGTTCCGGGAGGACCGTGCCGACAGGGCGGCCGAGCAGCCGGTCCGGCTCGGCGTCGAGGATAGCCCCCGCCCGATCGTTCAAGTCGACGACGTTGTACTTCCCGTCCAACACGACGATACCGTCGCGGGCTCGGTCGAACGCGGACCGCCTCGCCGGGCGGATCGGCGTTGGGCTCGTTCCGAAGAGGTTGAACCTCGTGAGTGCGCCGAGATAGGCGACACCGGACACCGAGAAGGCAACCGGCGTCGGGTCGATCGCGCCGGTGGGCAAGGCGCCGAGCAGGAACAGGAAATTCGTCACCCATGGAACGAACAGGCCCACGAGAATGGCGAGGCTCTGGCCCCGAAAGGTTCGCAAGTCGCTCGAGACGAACTGCAGCAGTGGGATCGCGCCGAGCAGCCCGAGCAAGTAGGTGTAGCCCGCGATAACCCAATACCACGGCCCCACCGTCCGCGCGAGTTCGATCCGGCCTCCAACCTCGACGAGCTCCATAGAGACGTGAAGCAACGTGTGATACCGGTTCGTGACCGCGAGCAGCGCGGTGATCACCGGAATGACCAGCACTGCAGCCAAGTACCGCCCGCGGAGGTACTGACTGTTACCGGTGTACGCGAGTGAGAAGGCCAGCCAAGCGACGGGGATGAATGGAACGCCGATCCAGGAGATGTCGAGCCAGAGTACCTTCGTCTCGAAGACCGTGGTCTGGATGCGGAAGTACAGCGTCGCCGACCACCAGCACTGGGCGACCAACAGGGCCGCGAGCGGCAGGGCGCCGGGCTCCGGCCGTTCCCGCCAGGCCAAAATGGCGCCCGCCGCGCCGACCGCGATACTCACGACCAACAGCAGCTCCATGACGGTCGTCATGCGTGGGTCGTCCTACCTGCTCGATTCGCTGTCATGGGAGATCCTCGAGGCGGTCCTTGACGGTCGCCGGGTCCATGTCCTGAAGGCGGTCCAGCCCGAACTGCACGACGAGCGGGTAGAAGTGGCGGTTCTTCTCGAAGGACTCGTCGAACTCGTACTCGTACTCGGCCTTGAGAACGTTGTAGACTCGACGGAGGTCCTTGACCTGGGCGTCCGGCAGGTACATGTACGTACCCGTCTGGCGTTCCTTGATCGACTCCCCGTCGTCGCCCCCAGCCTGGGCCGGTGGCCCATCGTCGGGTTCGGACTCCGGGGCGTGGCCGGCGGTCGGCGACCGACCGGTCGACTGCTTGCGTCGCTGGCGAAGCCGTTCGGATCTGTCGTCGGTCATACCCGCACCGCCTCCTGCCAGAACTGGGACTCCAGGTCAGCCGCGATCTCCTCGAAGACGGGGATCTGGTCGCAGTCCCGCTCGGTTTCGAAGATCGACCCACCAGCCTCGAAGGACCGCTGGATCGCCGCCCGCTCGCGGATCCGCCAGACGGGCGTGTCGTCGAAAGCGCTCTCGATCCACTCGATCATCTCCCGAGCCTGGCGCTTGCGGACGTCGATCCGGTTGACGACCACACCCCGCTCGGCCACGGTGATGTCGTAGTCACGCTGGAGCGCGCTGATGTGGTCGAACAGGAGTTCGAATGCCCGCTTGCTGGTGGACTCGGCTAGGGCCGGAATCAACGTGTTCTGGGCCGCGTAGAGCGCGTTGTCCATCAGGTTGCCCAGGAATGGGGGGCAGTCTATCACCACGAAATCGTAGGTTTCCTGGAGGGATTCGAGAGCGAGTGCGAGTTGCTGCCCGGACCGGCGCGCGAGCGTCAACTCCGGCTCGATCGCGGTCATGTCGATGTTCGAGGGGATGACGTCCATCTCCGCGTGGTGCTCGACGAGATCCCCGATACGGTCGCGCTGCTTGGGGTCGCTGAGGACGTCGAACAGCGACGGCGGCTCCGCGTCGTAGCAGTCACGCATCCCCAGGTTCTCGGTCGCGTTGCCCTGTGGGTCGAGGTCGACGAGTAGAACGTCCGATCCGCGGTCGTTCAGCGCGCCGGCGACGTTGATGGCGACGGCCGTCTTGCCGACACCACCTTTCTGGTTGCTAACCGCCAGCGTCGCTGGCCGCGGCATACAAACCGTCCAAACCGGGCCACCCTTTTAGAGATTCGTCAGACGAGTGGCAGACGGTCGACCCCTCAGGCGAGGCCGCCGGCAAGCAGCAGGAGCACGAGTGACGGGAGGCGGGCACACTCGCCACAGATCGCGAGCGTCGAACCGTCGACCGGGCGGTCCAGTCCGGCAACAACCCCCGCCATCGCGAGAAGTCCCACGGAGAGGGCGACCGTCACGATGACTCCCAGCTGGTCGAGCCAGACCCCGACGGAGAGCAGCCCGAAGCCGCCGGCCAGACACGCGTAGAGAATTCGTCTGGTGGCCGCCAGCCCGACCGCACCCGGAAGCGTGGCGACGTCGCTGGCCGCGTCGGCGGTCACGTCCCTGGCGTTGGAAATTTCCGCGCCCACGAACGTCCCCACCGCGAAGTAGCCGACGAGGATCCAGGCGACCGGTGTGACCGTCGCATCGGCGATAGCGAGCGGTCCCAGCACGACGGTGACGCCCCAGGCGACGGCGACGAGCAGCGAGTTCACCACGAGGACGTCCTTGAGCCGCCGGACGGAGCCCACGATCTCCGGCGCCCAGTCGACTCCGTAGATGACCCACGTCGCCGCCGGAAACAGGATGAGCGCGGTCGCAAGCGGACCGCCGACGACCGCGATCGACGCGGCGACCCCGTAGGAGATCGCCGCCAACGCGGATAGCGTCCGTCGGTGGCGTTCCACGAAGGCCGTCCGTCGTGGTGCCGAGAGCGCGTCCGCTTCGACGTCGATCACACGATCGTAGGCGTAGATGGTGAACGTGACACAGCCGACCATCACCGGCGCGAGCGACACTGAGAGGTCGAGGACGACCATCACGAGGGCCACCTCGAGCGCGGCGATGATCGCGATGTACGCCGAGCTGAACACGAGCACATCCCGAACAGTCGCGAGCAGACCCGAGGAGCCCAGGAGAGACAGCCCCTGGGCGGCGACAGGGCGACGGCCGTGAGTCTGTCGGTCAGACGCCATCGGGATCACTACCTCCACCCAGCCAACCGGCGAGAGGGGCGGGGCCGGACCGATGGTCGCGTGATGGTTCGCTTGACGATCGAAGACGAGCCCGCTGTCGTACCATTGTGTGCCGCACGTCGGACACATATATTAATTCAGATATTTCTGTGACGGCTCAAACCGATCGGCCGGCCGAACGCGCCGAACGAGTTTGGACATCCAAACTAGTTTGGACGCTCCGCGCACACGACTGAACAGACACGGCAGACTGTACCCGGTGGTTGCCTTTGCACCACCGAAGTCACGGGCCACCCCTCGCTACGTGTCGGAACGAACGTGCACGAGCAAGCGCATCTATGCAGCAGTCGATTCGACACCCGCGAACTCGAATCGCGCTCCACCATCGTCACTCTCGGTAACCGTAATCTCCCACCCGTGGTCGTCAGCGACCTCTCTCACGATATTGAGGCCGTATCCGGTGCCCGTGTCACTTGTCGTATATCCCAACTCGAAGATATCCTCGCGCCGGTCTTCGGGAATACCCCGTCCATCATCCTCAACGTAGAATCCATTCGCCAGCTGGCCGACAGTGATCGTCGGTGACCCGCCAGCGTGTTCGACCGCGTTCCGGAAGAGGTTCTCCAGTAATTGCTGCAAGCGTGACCGATCGGCCAGCACTCGCTGCTCGATCTCGACGACGAGCTCCGCGCCTTCCGTTCGAACGTTCTCCCAGCACAGTCTCGCGAGATCGTGGAGTGGGAGTTCCTCACGATCCGTGGTGACCTCGCCACGAGTCAGGGTCAACATGTCATCGATGAGGTTCCGCATTCGACTATGGGCTCGTGCGATGCGCTCCAAATCCTCGTCGTCATACCGTCCCCGCATGAGCTCGACGTACCCTTCGGCGACGGTGAGTGGATTTCGCAGGTCGTGGCTCACGATACTCGCAAACTCGTCGAGGCGCTCGTTCGTCCGCTCGAGTTCGTTCTCGTATTCGACGCGTTCAGTTACATCACGAACCACAGCGAGGATACGCCGTCGACCGGTGAGTTGAATCGGCGAGAGATGGACTTCTGCCCAGAACTCACTGCCGTCCTTTCGGACCGCGGGCCAATCGAACGTATGCGGGCCACAGTTGATCGCATTCCGGACGTGTTCCTCGGCTCGCTCCATCGTGTACGGCGGGTCATCCACGTGGATCGCGTCGAATCCGGCTTCCAGGAAGTCCTCCTTCGAGTCGTATCCATACATATCCACGTACCGGCGGTTCATGTCCACGAACTCGAAGGTCTCCGGATCGTGGATGACGATTCCATCGGGAATCGCTTCGAAGATTTGCTCGTAGCTGTCCTGCGCACGGCGGTTTCCAACGGCGTCCATAATCCGGTCGGCTAACAAGGGGTAGATGTCGCTATCGAGTGACTTCGGGACGTGGTCGGTAACACCCTCCGCGATCGCCGTACTGGCAATTTCTTCCGACCCTTTCCCCGTATAAAATATAACCGGCAAATCTGGATGGTCCTTCCGAAGGGCTTGGAGAAATTCGATTCCGTCGTATTTGGACATGGCGGAATCGGCAACGATACAATCGAATTCGTGTTGTTCGATAAGATCCAGCGCCTCCGTCGGATTCGTGGTCGTTTCGACAGCCACTCCGTCATACTCCCGCTCGAGAAAGGCGGCGCCAGTTTGGGCGAATTCTGGTTCGTCATCGATGTGGAGAACTCGCACATCCATTGCCACAGACCGTTAACACGAGCGACAGGTATAGTCGTTGTTCTTCGTTAGCATACCTCCCAATCATGCCGTTCGGCTGGATAGTATATCATACACGAACGTAACTGGTCTGCCAGGTGAATGGTGGGGCTAGCGTGCGAGAGAAAAAATCTACTCGGCAGAGCGTGGTTCACTAACCTGATCGAATGGTAGGAGAGTGTCATCCGGTAGAAGCCGGCGAGCGCCCACTTTGTCCCGTTCAGGTCCACCGGCCCGTCCGTCCATCGGCTCGTTAGACCCTTGGAAGCGCCGGTGGCTGCGCCCGTGGCCGGAGTACAAGTAGCTTTATACGACTCTCGGGTCAGTTACGGGTCATGAGCGAGGCCGACCCGGACGCCGTCACCGTCTCAACGGACGGAATCACCCTGCGGAAGACGGTCGACACCGAGCAGTTCGAGATGTTGGCGGTGGTGATCGAGCTGACCTCCGAGCGGGAGGATGCCGCCCACATCCAGGTCGTCGACGCACTCCCCACCGGCGTCCCGATGGAAGATATCGGATTCCACCCTGAGTACGGCGCTGAGCACTGGTCCGTCGAGGATGGCCACGTCGCCTTCGAGCGGGAGATAGCCACTCGCGAGACCTACACCACGATCTACGTGATACGCGACTACCCCAAGGCGGAGACTGGCGCCCTCCTCACCGAGCCCGACGTCGATCTGGTCCATGCCCCAGAGTCTGTCGGTGAGGTCGTCGACGAGGGCCGCTCTGAGGTCGTCCGAGACTTCGTCGCCGGGGAGGCGGACCTGCCCGGCCTGGAAGACGAACTCGCAACCGACGCCGAGGCCACAGCTGCATCCGAGGAGATATCTGCTGAGCCAAGTGAGTCACCAGAAGAGTCGGCGGCTGAGGACCGCGAGCTTCGGGAGTCGCTGTCGGGCGGCGTCGTCCCGGTGCTCGTCGAGGAACTTCGCGAGGGCAACGTGGACCCCGAGGACCGTCGACTGCTGGGCGACGAGCTGCTCGGCACCGAAGGCACGGTCGAGGCTCGTCTCACCCACCTCCAGCAGCGGGTGAGCGACCTCGAAGCGTACACGGACGCGCTCGAGGAGTTCATCGACCAGGAAGGAACCGGCGAGCAGGTGATCTCGGACCTCAGGGACGACGTGGCCGGGCTCGAGCGGGAGGTGCACGAGACGGACGACCGCGTCGACGACGCCCTCGATCGGCTGTCGACCGTCGAGGACGACGTGGCAGAAGTCGACGCCCGCGCCGACGACTTCGACGGCCGGCTCGAGGACCTGCGCGACGAGCAGAACACCCTCCGGCGGAATCTACGGAACGACCTCCAGGATCTCGAGGAGGATCTCGAGGACTTCGAGAAGTTCCACGAGCGGCTCTCATCGGTGTTCGGCGGCGAGGGCGGGAACGGCGGCGGGCCGGGCGACATCGGCGACTAAGGGGAGGCGAAGCCGTTGTCGTCCGGCCGATCAGCGGAACAGCCGGCGGAGCCGCGAGAGCAATCCGGTTGACCGGTCGGGCTCCTCCGCGTTCGGGTCGTCCTCGTCCTCGGCCTCGGCGGTGTCCCCATCGGGTTGGTCTGCCCTCGCCGCCTCGTCAGCCTCCGCAGAGTCATCGTCTGCTTCGGGCGGTTCCGTGGACTCAGGTGCCGCGTCCGTTGCAGCGGACGCCTCCTCGGCCGAAGCCGCCGGTTCTTCGGGTGCCTCCGGCGCATCACCCTCCGACGCCGTTGTCGCCTCGGAGGAGGTGGGCGCCTCGTCGGCCGTCTCGCTCGAGTCCTCGGACGACGCCGGCTCGTCGGCCGACAGTGTCGCCCGTGGCGACTCCACGCTCCCGTCGGCCAGCGCGGCGGCCAGCTCGCGGTAGGCACCGGCTGCCGGCCCGTCCGGGTCGATGGCCTCCAGCGGCCGCCCCGCCGCGGCGCTCTCGGGGACCATCCCGTCGTGGGGAATCTCGCCGAGCAGTTCGACGCCGACCTCCTCGGCCACGGCGGCGGCGTCGGTGTCCGCCTCGGCCTTCGTCACGACCAGACCCGCGATATCACCGCTGGCGAGGCCGACGAGCTCGGCCGTCTTTCGGGTGTCGTCGATCGCAGCCGGGTCCGGCGAGGTCACCAACAACACACGGTCGGCCAGCCCGAGTGGCAGGACGTCCTCGTGGCTCATCCCGGCGCCCGTGTCCACGAGCACGAACTCGTAGTCCTCAGCCAGCGTCTCGAGGACCTCGCTGAGGTTCCCGGGATCGGCGTCCGCGTATTCCATGAGGGATTCGCTGCCCCGGAGGACGGCGAAGCCGGGTGCCTCCTCCACCAGCGCGTCCTCCAGCGTTGCCTCCCCGGCCAGCACGTCATGGAGAGTCCCGCCGTCGGTGATGCCCAACTTGGGGCCCAGGTTCGCCATCCCGAGATCGGCGTCGACAAGCGCGACGGAGTGGTCCGCGCGGCGCAGCACTACCCCTAGGTTGACGACCGTGGTGGTCTTGCCGACGCCGCCCTTCCCGCTCGCCACCGCGACGACCTGGTCCGGCATTGGTTGTTCAGGGCCGCGGTTGCTTATAAAACGTTGTGGCCTACGTCGACTCGGGCCCCCGAATCAGGCGTGATGGCTGACGGCGATGCTCTCAGACCGGGGATTCTCCCGCCTGCTCGCTGCTTTTCGATACCGGTCAGAACAGGCATCCAGGCTGCAGCGACCGGACGGGCAACTCATTGGCGCCCCCCAAGCCCTCGGCAATCTCCTCCGATCGCTGGAACGTCACCTGATCCACTGACGACCCTAACTCGGCCAGCGCAACTTCCCCCTCGCTGCAATCGATGGCGATGGCCATTTCCAGCTCGCTTTCCCACTGCCGAGAGACGTGTCTCGAGGAAGTGGTGGCGGACCTGGGACGGCTAACAGTGAGTGTATCAAGTCATCACCGAGTGGACGCGGGTCAGTCCGTGTCCAGCAGCAGGTTGCGAAGGATGTCCCCGTAGGCGGGTCGCGTGATCAACACGCCGATCAGGACGCCGACGATCGTGATGATCGCGAAGCCCTGGAGGTCGCCCAGACTCAGCACCGCTAGCGGGCTCATGGCGATGATCGTCGTGATGGCGGCGGCACCGATTACCCAGAACGCTTTCCGGAAGCGGTTGCGGAAGACACGGCCGGTCGCGATCTCGCCGCGCTGGAGGATCTCGTCGGCGATGATTACGAGGTCGTCGACCCCCGTCCCGATGACGGCGATCAACCCCGCGATGTGAGAGAGGTCCAGCGCGAGGCCGATCTGGGCGGCGAACCCGAGCAGGATCCACACCTCGGCCATCGCCGTCAGCAGCATCGGCACGGCCACCTTGATCTCGCCGTAGCGCCAGAAGATCACGCCGGCGACGGTGATCCACGCGATCAGTCCCGTCAACAGCGCCAGCGGCTTGAACTTCTGGGCCAGCGACGGCGCCAGGTAGGACTGTGAGGTAATGTCGAGCTGGCTCGGCAGCGCGCCCGCCTCGAGGTTGAGCTTGAGGTTCTGGGCGGCCGAGAAGTTGTTCGTCAGCATGCGGAATGTCGGCTCGTTCTGCCAGGTGCCCTGGCGGATGGGCGTCGCGAGCGTGGTGTCCATCCCCGCCGCGTAGACCGTCTCGCCGTCGACGACGGTCTTCAGACACCAGCCGGGATCGTCGGGGTTGGACCGCCAGCGGCAGTTCTCGACGCCCTCACCGGTAAACCCGAAGGAGTTCATCGCGTTCGTGAAGTTCTCGGCGATGTCGCCACGCTGGAGGGTCACGCGGACGTAGGGCGGGTTGGTTCCCTCACCTTCGCGGGGCTGGCCGATGCTGGCGAAGTCACCCTGTGTCAACAGCGGGACGTCTCGCTGGACCGTCCCGTTGTCCGTCTGTCTGGGGAACGACGCGACGATCTGGACGCGGCCCGTCTCGTTGACGAGGTTCAACACCTCCGTCCGGTTGGCGTTCGGCACCTCGACGACGAGGAACTGCTCGCCGGTGGGTGACTGCACGACGGTGGCGCCGCCGCCGGTCAGCCCGCCCCGGTCGATCTTGTCCGTCAGGACGCCCTCGGCCTCCTCGAGGCTCGCGGTCGTGACCCCCTCACGAATCGAGACGCCGCTGGCGTCGACCCCAGCGGCCGACAGCGCCGCCCGGATGTCCTCGGGCGAGACGGAGCCGTTGAACACCTCGAGGACGCTCTGCTCCTGGGTCTGTGGGGTGGCACTCACCTCGATCGGATCGAGCCCGAGTTCGCTCGCGACGTCCTGTGCGAGGGTCGAGGCCTCCGCGGCGTCGACGGGGACGTCCGAGACGGTGTAGCCGATCAGCCCGGCCCGGAGCCGCGTCCCGCCGGAGAGCTCCAGGCCGTAGCTCAGCTTGGTGAAGTCGCCGCCGATTTGCTCCTCGCCGACGGCTTGCCCGCCGACACCGGTGACGAACAGCGACAGTCCGCTAACCAGAACGATGACAACCAACAGGACGATCCGCCAGTTCTCCCGGAGGGTCATCGGTTCACCCCCTCGTACTTGTACCAGCGCAGCAGGCTCATGTTGAGCATGTAGGTATTCATCAGGTCGGCGGACAGCCCCAGCACCAGGACGAGCCCGATCTCGGGCAATAGCGGAATCGCCAACGCCGTGGCGACGACGGTCATCGTGACCATCGCGGCGATCGAGGTGAGCGTCATCGTGACGCCCGTGCGCATCGCGCGGTAGGCGCTCTCGTAGAA
The DNA here is from genome assembly GCA_964443815.1 of uncultured Halobacteriales archaeon. Classification (GTDB taxonomy): domain Archaea; phylum Halobacteriota; class Halobacteria; order Halobacteriales; family Haloarculaceae; genus CAYLJD01. The sequence goes on from CAYUFG010000025.1 coordinate 19,790, forward strand.
GCCGCCACGGCGGCGGAGGATGTGGTTGTTCAACAGGAGGTCGGAGTCGACGCTATACCCGATCAGCATCAACAAGGCGGCGACCGTGCCGAGGCTGAGCTTGATCCCCAGGAGGTTCATCAGCGCGAGCGGGATCATGATATCCGAGAAGGCGGAGGCGACGACGGCGATCGACGGGACGAAGGTCCGAAAAAGCGCGAACACGAGGAGGCTCATACCGGCGAAGGCCACGGCCAGCCCGATTATCGCCTGGACCTGCGAGCGGCTGCCGAAGCTCGCGGTGCGGCCCTGAACCTGCTGGACGTCGTAGCCGGCGTTTCTGGCGATCTCCTCGATGAGGTCGGTGTTGGTCTCCTGGGTCTGGAGGATGTAGGAACTCTCGCCGGCGATGGGCTGGACCGAGTCGAGCTCGATCTGGGCGAACGTCTCACGTATCTCGGCGGCGGTATCGGTCGTGCCGATGCGGATCTCTGTCCCACCCGTGAACTCCAGCCCCGGGGTGACCGGGGCGCCGGTCATCATGTGCCAGGCGAGCAAGACGAGCAGCGCGACGCCGAGGACCGCGAGGGGAACGGCCGCCAGCTGGCGGTTTGAGTACTGCGTATAGTCCACCTCCGGCACCTCGACGTCGACCATGCAGGCGGGTGTGAGTAGCGCGCGAATAAGCCTTGTCGTTCGGCGGTTTGGGGTGGTCTATCGCGGGCTCCGGGGACATCGAATCGTCGGCCTACCAGCGAGACCTACCGGCCCCATCGTGAGGGTAGGTGACCGTCGTCGGAGTGACCGTAGCCTACTGACTCGACTGCTCAATCGCCATTCGGAGCC
>CAYUFG010000026.1:0-15931 GCA_964443815.1 uncultured Halobacteriales archaeon
CACGGGCCTCGCCATCGACCAGACTTCGTGTGTGCTCGGCCGGTAGCGGCCATCACCCTGCGAGGAGGTTAGTTGCCCTGAATGGCGTCGATGACCATCGCACTCGCGACGACTGCCTCGGTCGGGACGTCGCCGGCGTCATCGATGCGGATTTCGTATCGGTCCTTGATCGCGAACTCACCCTCGATCCGCCCGACGTGGCCGCCGGTCCCATCGGTGATTTCGTACTTGTGTGGAATGACCTCGCCGAAGGGAATCACGTTCCGTGCGAGCGTGATCGCCGCACCCCGGGAAGTGATCTTTGCGAGTATCTCCTCGGTCGCCGCGTCACGGATCCGCCAAACGTCTTGGAAAACGGAGAAATCGTTGTCCAGGACGACCAGTTCCTCGCCGGTCTGGGCGTCGCTGAGCAGGTAGTTCCCGGCGACATCGACGATCCCGCCGGCTTTGACCGTGAAGGCGTCGGTCCCGTCGCCGGCCTCGAAGGGGAATTCTTCCTTCATCCTGAACAGTTTTTGCTTGCCACGAAGCACGACGGTACCGTCGTCGTCGTAGGCACGGTACTTGTTGCGGACGAGGTTCTGTTCGACCACGTATCGGTCGCCGGTGAGATCCACCGCGTCGATGCTGGGGCTGGAGGGCTCGCTCATCGTGCTGTCAAACTGTGTACTCTCACTTAATCCACGGGGTCGTCGTCGGGGTGTCGAACCGACAGGGTTTCGAAGGCCGGGACCCTGGCTGTGACAACGAATGAGCCGCGACGTCATCGAGGTCCGTGGGGCCGCCGAACACAACCTCAAGGACGTCGACGTGACGATTCCACGGGAGGAACTGACCGTCGTCACGGGCCTGTCAGGTTCCGGGAAATCCTCTCTCGCGTTCGAGACAATCTACGCGGAGGGACAGCGCCGTTACATCGAGTCGCTGTCCGCCTACGCCCGGAACTTCCTCGGCCAGATGGACAAGCCCCAGGTCGAGAAAGTCGAGGGCCTGTCCCCGGCGATCTCCATCGACCAGAAGGCGGCGGCGAACAACCCCCGTTCCACAGTCGGGACCGTCACGGAGCTCCACGATTACCTTCGGCTACTCTACGCCCGCGTGGGGACGCCCCACTGTCCGGAGTGTGGCCGCGAGGTCGGCGAGCAGAGCGCCCAGCACATGGTCCGGCGGATCCTCGACCTGCCCGAGGGGACGAAAGCCAAGATCGCTGCGCCGATCGTCCGCGACCAAAAAGGTGCCTTCGCCGACCGGTTCGACGAACTCGTCGCCGAGGGGTACACCCGTGTCGAGGTCGACGGCGAGCCGTACGATCTGACAGTCCAGCATCCGGACCTCGACGAGAACTACGACCACACGATCGACGTGGTGGTCGACCGCGTCACGATCAGCGAGGGCGCCCGTTCGCGGATCACGGACTCCGTCGAGACTGCACTCGACGAGGCCCACGGCGTTCTGAAAGTCATCGTCCCGGATCCGCCAGCGGGTGTAGCGCTGGGCGGCGCGACCGCTCGAGCAACCGGCGACCTCGCCGACGACGAGAGCGAAGAGGGGGCTGCCGAGGACCGTCTGGTGGTCGAGTTCTCCGAGGACCTCGCGTGTACGCACTGCGGCATCGACATCTCCGAGATCGAGACCAGGTCGTTCTCGTTCAACAGCCCCCACGGCGCCTGTCCGGAATGTGAGGGTATCGGCGAGACGAAGGAAGTCAGCGAGGATCTCGTCGTCCAGGATCCCACCAAGCCGCTCAAGGACGTCTTCGAGCCGTGGAGTTACAACCGGACCTACTATTCCCGGCAGATCGACAACGTAGCCGATCACTTCGGCGTCGACGTCGAGACACCTTTCGCGGAACTGGACGCCGGGATCAGGCGGCAGTTTCTCTACGGCACCGACGACCCTGTCCACTTCCAGTGGACGACGAAGAACGGCACCCGCGAGAAGACCGAGCGCTTCGAGGGCGTCATGGCCAACCTCGAGCGGCGATACGTCGAGACGGACTCAGAGCGGGCCCGCGATCACATCGAAGACTACATGGCAACGACGACTTGCCCCGAGTGCGAGGGCACACGGTTGAAGGCCGAGTCGCGGGCCGTACTCGTCGACGGGACGTCGATTACCGAGGTGAACGAGCTCTCAATCGGCGACGCGCTCGAGCACTTCGAATCCATGGAGGCGACCCTCGACGAGCGCCAAACGAAGATCGCCGAGGAGATACTCAAGGAGATCCGTGCACGGCTCGGATTCATGTGTGAGGTCGGGCTCGAGTACCTCACCCTGGATCGGGAGGCAGCGACGCTATCGGGCGGGGAGAGCCAGCGCATCCGGCTCGCAACCCAGATCGGGAGCGGCCTCGTCGGTGTGCTCTACGTGCTCGACGAACCCTCGATCGGCCTCCACCAGCGCGACAACGATCGACTGTTGAATACCCTCGCTGAGCTGCGTGACCTCGGCAACACGCTGCTGGTCGTCGAGCACGACACGGAGACGATGCGTCGGGCGGACAACGTCATCGACATGGGCCCCGGGCCGGGCAAGCGTGGCGGCGAGATCGTCGTGAACGGGCCGTTGGAGGACGTCATCGACTGTGACCGGTCGATCACCGGAGACTACCTCGCTGGCCGCCGAACGATTCCGGTGCCCGAGACGCGACGCGAACCCGACGGGCACCTGACGGTAGTGGGCGCACGCCAGCACAACCTGAAACACCTCGACGTCGACATACCGCTCGGCTGTTTCACCGCCATCACCGGCGTCTCCGGGTCCGGCAAGTCCACGCTCATGCACGAGGTGCTCTACAAGGGCCTCGCGCGGACGATGAACGACAACACCTCCGTGAATCCGGGCGAGCACGACGCCATCGACGGGATCGAGGCGATCGAGTCGGTGCGACTGATCGACCAGAGTCCGATCGGTCGGACGCCGCGGTCGAACCCGGCGACGTACACGAACGTCTTCGACTTCGTCCGCGAGCTGTTCGCGGAGACCGACCTCGCCCAGCAGCGGGGCTACGACAAGGGACGGTTCTCTTTCAACGTCAAGGGTGGGCGGTGCGAGGCCTGTGGCGGCCAAGGGCGGGTGAAGATCGAGATGAACTTCCTCTCGGACGTCCACGTTCCCTGCGAGGAGTGCGGCGGCGACCGCTACAACGACGAGACGCTGGACGTCGAGTTCAAGGGCCAGACCATCGCCGACGTGCTCCAGATGTCGGTCGAAGAGGCCGCCGAGTTCTTCGAGTCACACAGCCAGTTGCGACGCCGGCTCGAGTTGCTGCAGGACGTCGGCCTCGGGTACATGCGGCTCGGCCAGCCATCGACGACACTCTCCGGCGGCGAGGCCCAGCGTGTCAAGCTCGCCGAGGAGTTGGGCAAGAAGGACACCGGCGAGACGCTCTATCTGCTCGACGAGCCCACCACCGGTCTGCATCCACACGACGAGCGCAAGCTGATCGACGTCCTCCACCGGCTGACGGACGACGGAAACACGGTCGTCGTCATCGAGCACGAACTCGACCTGGTAAAGAACGCCGATCACATCGTCGATCTCGGTCCCGAGGGGGGCGAGCACGGCGGCGAGCTCGTCGCGACGGGCACCCCCGAGGACGTCGCCCGGGCCGAGAAATCCCACACCGGCCGCTACCTGCGCGACCTGCTGCCCGCAGTAGACCTCGAGGGCCCCCGGACCGACAGGGTTGTGGACCCCGAGGAGGTGCCGGCGGACGGCCAAGCCGCGGGCGCCGGCGACGACTGATGGGAGTCTATCTCGCGACGGACAGCGCTATCCTGAGTGCGAGTCAGTCCGGTGGGGCGTGCACCGCGACCTGGCATGAGACCGACGTCAACCTCGAGTGTGTCGCGGCGCACGGCAACCGTGCCTTCGTCGGCACGGCTGGCGGCCGGGTACTCACGAGTGCCGACGGCGGCGAGTCCTGGGAAGCAGTCGGGTCCATGGCCGATCGCGTCACTTCGCTTACCATCAGCCCCCACGATCCGGACGTTATCTGGGCCGGGACGGAACCAAGCTCGCTGTACCGGTCCGCAGACGGTGGCGAGACGTGGACCGAACGGCCCGGCTTGACCGACCTGCCGAGCGCAAAACGGTGGTCGTTCCCACCACGGCCGGAGACCCACCACGTACGGTGGATCGTCGAGGATCCCCACGAGCCCGAGCAGTTGTACCTCGCGATCGAGGCCGGCGCGTTCGTCCGGAGTCCCGACGGCGGTGAGACGTACCACGACCACCCCGAGGGCGCCAGACGTGACAACCACACCATTGCGGCCCATCCGAACGCACCGGGACGGCTTTACGTGGCCGCCGGCGATGGCTACGCCGAATCCCCGGATCGCGGCGATACCTGGCGATATCCCCAGACCGGCCTCGACCATCGGTACGTTTGGGGACTGGCCGTGTCACCCAACGATCCGAACGAAGTGTTCGTCTCGGCGGCCAGCGGCGCCTTCGCGGCCCACGACCCCGAGGGCACGGCGTACGTGTACCGCCGAGGCGACGACGCATGGGAGCGGTCAATGGACGGGCTTCCGGGACCGGAGGGTGTGGGTCGGGCCGTGCTCGCGAGCGGGCCAGACCGCGTCTACGCGGCGACGAACCATGGTGTGTTCGAACGTCGAGACGGAGCGTGGGTGTCGCTGCCGATCCACTGGCCGGCCGACCGCGAAGACGAACTCCCACGCGGATTGTCTGTCACGGTGTGAACTACCCCTGCCGACTCGCCTCCTTCGGCTTGTGCCCCTCATCGAGGAAGGGGACCTAGCGCTTGCAATCAACTAACCGAGAGGGATTTGACGCTCGGAGCCCCAAACCGGCATATGCGCGACTTCGTCGTGGTCGGTGCGGGTCCCGCGGGCTCGCGGTTCGCCCGCCAGGCGGCCGATAACGGCCACGACGTCCTGGTCTTCGAACAGGGCAGTATCGGCGAGCCACTCGCCTGTTCCGGACACGTGAGCACCGATCTTTGGAGTTTTACCCCGGCCGGGACCCGATCTGATCTCCTTCAGAACGAAGTCTTCGGCGCCCGGTTCCACCTCGGCGGGGCCGACTCGACTGCCTACCCGTTCTTCAAGGACGAGCCCGTCTCGAACGTGATCGATCGCGTCGGGTTGGACCGTCGGCTGGCCGTGGCCGCCCGCGACGCCGGGGCGACGGTCCGGGCGGACCACACAGTTCTCGACGTCACCGAAGAACGCGACCGGGTCTCGATCGAGGTTCGGGGACCCGACGGGATCGAAACCCACGAAACTCGAATGGTTGTCGGAGCCGATGGGCCGAACTCCCGGGTAAGAACGAGTCTCGATCTCCCGAATCCCGCGGAACTGTTGCACGGCGTCCTCGGGTTCGACCCCGATCCGGATCACCGGGATTTCGTCGACGTCCACTTGACGATACCGGGCTTTTTCGCCTGGCGAATCCCGCGTGGTGATGCCGGCGTCGAGTACGGGCTCGCGATGGGGCCGGGCCACGACGTCCGCGAGCGATTCGAGTCCTTCACGGCGGACTACGACGCTGAAACCGAGAATCGCTGCTCGGGGATGATCCCGATCGGTCCCCCTAACCGCGTGACTGGGCACCGATCGCTGCTCGTGGGCGACGCTGCTGCCCAGACGAAACCCTTCACCGGCGGGGGGATCCGGTACGGCATGATCGCCGCCGATCACGCCGCCCGAACCGTCGAACCGGAGTCGCCGGGCACCCTCGGTGACTACGAGCGAGCCTGGCGGCGGGACCTCAGACGGGAGATCCGACTCGGCGGACTCGTGCGCCGGGCATACGACCTGCCAGAACCGGTCCAGCGCGCGGGCCTTTGGGCGCTGTCGGGAGAAATCGGCGTCCATATGGACCGGCCGACGACGCTGTTCTCCGTGGATCAGCTCCGGGCGCTGCTCTCGCGATGAGTGAACGGACGACACTGTGCGACCGTCGGCGGCCGTGAACCGCCTACGGGTGGGTATCAGCTCCCGTAACCCGGTGCTGCGTGATCCTTCAGAAAGCTCAGTACGTCGGCAGGCGGGCCGAGACTGCCGATCCCTCGACGAACGGCAGTTCACGGCGTGGCGCGTCCACCTCGCCGCCGTCCACGCGGATAGTCAGATCCTCACCAGCGTCCGCGTCGACCAGGGCAAGCGAGACCGGTCGCCCGAGCATTGGGCTCCGAGCGACCCGGGTCACCTCCCCGACCGAGGCGTCGCCGTCGAAGACCGCAGCCCCACCTTCGGGTTCGGACTCGGGGACGAGCCCGACGAGCCGCATCGAGGGCTGGCCGCGGTTTTCGATGCGGGAGACGACCTCCTGGCCGACGAAACACCCTTTCTCGAAGTCGATGGCGTTACGCAGGCCGAGCTGGTTGGGAATCCGACCCGCGAGTTCGGTCTCGAACAGCGGCGTCCCAGCCTCGAGCGTCAGGCTCTCCCAGACCCGCCAGCCGAAGGGGGCCGCGTTCATCCCACGGTTCTCGAGCGTGTCGAAGACGTCTGCGGCGTGGTCGTCAGAACAGACGACGAGATACCCCTCGTCCCCGGCGATACCGTCGTCGCGGACGACCGTCACGCCGGCATCGCCCATGGTCCCCCGGACGAACGTCAGGGGCTCGTCGGGCGTCTGGCTCGGCATCACGCTCGCGACCTTCTCCGTGGCCTTGGGACCGTAGACGCCGAAGACGGCGAAGTCTCCTGTCGCCGTCGCGATGTCGACGTCCTGGATGAACGTCTTCTCGACCCACTCGTCGGTCAACGGCCTGGCTTCACCAGGCGGGGTCAGCACCAGAAGCCGATTCTCGGTCGTGAACACGTACATGTCCGTCTCGATCCGGCCCTGCGGATCGAGTAGGAGCGCGTACACCCCCCGACCGTCGGCCGTCGGAACCGCGTTCGACACGGCGTTGTCGACGAAATCGTGGCGGTCCGCACCCTCGACCGTGACGACACCCACGGGCTGCTCGGTCACGCCCACGACGTTCCGTACGGCCCGGTGAGCGCGCTCCGGCCGACCGTACTCGTCGACGACCTCCCGGCCACCCACCTCGACGTACGTCGCATCGTGGTCGTCGTGCACCGAGCGAAGCCCGTCCATAGCGACTCCGAGCGTCGGAACGGGGTTAAGTCCCCCGGGCTCAGCTCGCGTCAGCTACCCGTTCGGCAAGCGGTTCGAGCTCGGCCGGCGTCGCTGAGAGGAACGGACCGGGCTCCGTTCTGGCGATCGACGCGGCCGCGACGCCATACGCCAGCGCGTCAGCCGGCTCGGCGTCGGCGGCCAGGCGGGCGAGGAAGGCGCCAACGAACGCCTCGTGGGTGCCACTGGGGTCGATGGTGTGGCTCTCGAGGGCGTCCCGTTCGTGGATGACTTTCGTTCCCGGCGTGTCCCGCATCAGGACGGCCCCGTGCTCCGAACGAGTGATCACGACCGTGTCGAGGTCGTACTCCGCGACCATGGTGTTGGCGAGTTCGCGAGCCTGCCCGCTCACGCCCAACACCGCTCTGGCGTCGTCCTCGCTGACGAGACAGACCTGGACGTAGTCGAGTAACGTGTCGAACCGATTTCCGATCGTCGCCGGGTCGTGCCGCCGGGGATCGTAGTCGATATCGAGGGCGGCTATCGCACCCGCGCCGCTACCCGCCCGGAGCATGGCCTGTGTCGTCTCGGCTGCACTCTGGGACAACGCCGGAGTCGCGATCCCGCTAAATACGATGTCGGCCGACTGGACTCGGTCCATCGGCAAGTCCGCCGGCGACATCCTCGCCGCCGACGTGTTTTCACGGTCGTGCCAGCGACCGTCGGGTCGGGGTTCGGCGCCGGCCTCGTGGTAGACCAGGCCCACGCGGCCGCCATCGCTGGCACGCGAAACCGTATCCACACCGTGTCGGTGGATCTCCGAGAGCACGCGACGAGCAGCGGGCGATTCCGGCAGTTTCGAGATCCAGGTCGCATCCACATCCAGACAGGTCGCGGCGACGGCCACGTTGCTTTCCTCCCCGTCGACGTGGAGGTCGACCCGGTCTGTCCGGGCCAGTCGTCGGTGCCCCGGCGGCGTCAGCCGGAGCGGGGTCTCCCCAAAGGTGACGAGTTCGGGCATGGGTATCCCATCACGTCCATGACACATAATTCTGCTGCCGGTCTCGGCTGGTGTACCGGCGTCGGTCAGTGACTCAGTCGCCGTGTCCCGGATAATCCCGTTCGAAGCGTGCTTCGATGTCGTCGTCGGCGAGTTCGATCAACACGGGCCGGCCGTGGGGACAGGCGTAGGGGTTCTCACAGTCGTCGAGGGCGGACAGCAGATCACGGACCGAGCCCTCGGTTAGTGAGACGTTTCCCGTCACCGCTGGGTAACACGCGAGGTCGGCGAGAAGGTCGTCAGCGGCGTCGGCCACCGTCGCCTCGGCCCGACCCTCACCGGCGACGAACGCGCCGAGAACGTCCCGGAGCAGGGCCGGTTTCGCGGCCCGTGCGACCAGCGAAGGTACCCCCGTCACGCGGAGCGTCCGGTCGTCGACACGCTCCGTATGAAACCCGAGTTCCTCGAGGGCCGACTGTCGTGACGCGGCAAGGTCGGCCTCCATGGCGGTGACCGACAGTTCGACGGGACTCGCCAGTGTCTGCGTCTCGACGCCGTCGTCGAACGCCGCCCGCAACCGCTCGTACTGAACCCGCTCGTCTGCGGCGTGCTGGTCGATCAACACGAGCCCCTCGTCCGTTTCGGCGACGACGTATGTGTCCCGAAACTGGCCAAGAATCCGCATCGCTGGGAGCGCGTCGAACCGCTCGGGGTCGTCGGTGTGCTCCGAGCGGTCGAGCCGCCGTTGCCGACCGTCGTCGCGAAACTTGCGAGGCTGATCGTGTGACTCCTCGGTCGCCCGTTGGCCGCTGCTGCGGTCGTCACTTTCGCCATCCGCTGACGGATTCGACTCGGCCCACCCGGTCTCGTCGCTCGATTGCCGGTCCGAAACGGGCCCACCTATCTCGTCGGAATCGATCGCGGCGTTGCCGGCATCCGCAGTATCGGCTGGCTGTACCGGAGTCTCGTCGGGCGCGGACTTGCCGCGGGGGGCACCCGTCCGGACGAGGCCCTCGCGCATGAGTGCCGCATGCACGGCAGCTTCGACCTGGTTCCGGACGCCGGCTTCGTCAGCGAACCTTACTTCGAGCTTTCGGGGATGGACGTTCACGTCGATCGTCCCGGGATCGACGGTACACTCGAGGACGGCGAAGGGATACCGATCGGGCGCTAGTTGCGTTCCATACGCCTCGACGATCGCCTCCCGGATACTCGTCGCCCGGACGTACCGGCCGTTGACGAAGGTGTTCAAGTAGTCCCGCGTCGCCCGGGTCGTCTCCGGGTGCGAGACCAGACCCGAGACTGTCTCGAGGGGGCCCTCCGGCAGCGTGTCGAACTCGACCGGGAGCATCGCTTGGGCGACCTCGCGACCGTAGACCGACAGGACGGCCTCGCGGCGATCACCGCCGCCGGTCGTCGTGAAGGTTTCCCGGTCGCCGTGGGTAAGCGAGACGGCAAGGTCGGGCTTGGCGAGTGCGTAGCCCGTCACGACGCTGTTGACGCGGGCGAACTCCGTGCTGTCCTGCTTGAGATACTTCCGACGTGCGGGGACGTTGAAGAACAGGTCGCGCACCTCGACGGTCGTACCCGTGGGACAGCCGACAGGTGAGACGTCCGTGACCTCGCCTCCCTCGACGACGAGCTCGGTGCCTCGGTCCCCTTCCCGGGGACGCGTCCGGATGGTCAGTCGCGAAACGGCGCCGATGGCGTGCAGGGCTTCACCACGGAAGCCGAGCGTTCCGACCCCGGCCTCGAGGTCCTGGATGTCCGCAATTTTCGACGTCGTGTGTTCCTCGACGGCGCGACGGACGGCCGGCTCGCTCATCCCAACGCCGTCGTCGCTGACCCGGATCAGCTCCGTCCCGCCGGCGTCGACGGTCACGTCGACGCGGGACGCGTCGGCGTCGATCGCGTTCTCGACCAGTTCCTTGACGACCGAGGCGGGCCGCTCGACGACTTCCCCGGCCGCGATCCGCTCGACGGTCTGCGGATCGAGTTCGCGTATCGCCGGCACCTCGGCGTCCGTCATCGAAAGTGGGTTCGGTCGGGCCTGTCTTGAGGGCTGCGCTCACGGGGTCGACGGGGCCGTGGCGGCGGGCAAGGAAGTCCGGCCCGGAAGACCCAGACCGCCGTTAACATCCTCCATGCCTGCAGTCGTGAGGTTCCGCTCTTTACGGCACGCTACGGGAGCAACTCACATCGCTTCCCGTTACGGACGGGGGTTAAAAGCGGAGGTGCGACGTCGAGTCCGGCAGCTCGTCGTCTTCCTCGATGCCGCCCTCGTGGTCGAACTCGTAGTCGTCGTCGGTCAGGAATACCGTCCCGCGATTGACGGCGATATCGACGGACACCAGCGGGCTGCCAGCCGCGGGTCCGTTGTCGCAGCTGCCGTCGCAGGTATCGAACAGCGAGCCGTGCTTCGGACAGACGAGCTGGCCCTCACGGATGACTGCGCCGACGTCGCCGCCGCGGTCGAGACGCTGGTATTCATGCGTACAGGTGTTGACCCAGGCCTCGACGCCATCATCGCATGGGACGACCGTAACTTCCTCGAGATCGCCCCGGCCGTTTACGGCCGTGAAGAGATAGGACCCGGCCTCCTGGACGGTCTCGATGTCGGTCAGTCGCGTCGGACTCACGCGTCGTCCTCCAGGGACTCCTGCAGTCGTCGAAGCTCGGCGACGACTTCGACCGGCGGCGTCGACGAGAGATCGAGGCCGGCGAGTTCGTCGAGGACGTCGCCGGCGGCATCGCCGAACTCCTCGCGAATCGGATCGGTCGGCTCGGCTGCCGCCCCGCCGTCGGCGTGTGCCTGACCGCGGAATTTCCCGCTCCCGACGTCGAAGACCGCCTGCACCGGGTCGCCGCCTCCGGCGCCCTTGGCCTCGATGGCCTCGTCCTCGCGGAGTCGGTCGAGTACCTCACGCGAGCGGTTTACGACGGGCTCGGGCACGCCGGCGAGGTCGGCGACGTGGATCCCGTAACTCCGGTCGGTGGGCCCCTCTCGGACGGTCCGCAGGAAGGTCACCTCGCCGTCGGTCTCGTCGGCGGCGACGTGGACGTTCGCGACGCGATCGAGGTGGTTGGCAAGCGCGGTCAGTTCGTGGTAGTGAGTGGCGAACAGCGTCGTCGCCCTGATGCGATTGTGCAGGTACTCAGTCGCTGCCCACGCGATCGAAATGCCGTCGTAGGTGGCCGTGCCGCGGCCGACTTCGTCGAGGATCACGAGCGAGTCCTCCGTCGCGGAGTGGAGGATGTTGGAGAGCTCCTGCATCTCGACCATAAACGTCGACCGACCCTGGGCGAGTTCGTCGAGGGCGCCGACGCGTGTGTAGATGCCGTCGACGAGCCCGATCTCGGCCTCCGTGGCAGGGACGAAACTTCCCACCTGCGCCAGCAGGACGATCAACGCCGCCTGGCGCATGTACGTGGACTTGCCGCTCATGTTCGGTCCGGTGACGATGAGGAACTGTCGCTCTGCGTCTGTGTACAGGTCGTTGGGGACGAAATCGGTGGTCTGCTCGACCACGGGATGGCGGCCGGCCTCGATCGCCAGGCCGCGGTCCTCGAGGAGCGCTGGCCGCGTCCAGTCGTTCCGGACGGCGTGCTGGGCGAGGCTCGCGAACGCGTCCGCCTCCGCCAGCGCTCGGCCGACGTCTTGGAGGTGCGACGACGCCTCAGCAACCCGCGCTCTGAGGTCCTCGAATAGCTCGCGCTCGAGGTCGTGTCGCCGCTCCTCGAGTCGGAGGATGTCACGTTCGCGCTCCTCGAGTTCGGGAATGGTGTACCGCGTCGAGTTCTTCAGCTGCTTGATCTGCTCGTACCCCTCTGGGACTTTGTCCGTCTCGCTGTTGCCCACCTGAATGTAGTAGCCGTCCGTCTTGTTCCGGTCGACGGAGAGGTGCGTGATCGAGTGTTTACTTGATTCGCGCTCCGGCAACCGGTCGATCCACTCGAGCGCCGCCTCGTGCTCCGCGACGAGGTCGTCCAGTTCGTCGTCGTATCCGCGGGCGATCAAACCGCCCTGCGTGATCGTTCCGGGTGGCTCGTCGACCAGGGCGGCGTCGAGTTCCGCGGCCAAGTCGGCGACCGCCTCTCGGTCCGGACGGGTGAGGACGTCCACGAGCGGCGTGTCGGCCAGGCGGTCCGTCTCTGCGACGAGATCCCGTAGATGTGGCAGCCGGTCGAGTGTCTCCGCGGCTGCACGGATCGCCCTCGCGTCGGCGCTGCCGGAGGCGGCCCGGGCGGCGAGACGCTCGAGGTCGTTCGCTCCGTCGAGGACGTCACGGAGTTCCCCCCGAGCCATGGCCGCCTCGGCGAGCCCGGCGATGGCTGCTTGGCGCCGGTCGAGTTCGCCACGGTCCCGGCGGGGGCGTTGCAGCCACTCTCGCAGCAGGCGGCCACCGGCCGCGGTGACGGTGTGGTCGACGGTGTCGAACAGCGACCCCGAGCGGTCACCCTGCATCGTCTCGGTTAGTTCGAGGTTGCGCTGCGTGGTCCCGTCGAGTTCGACGGTGTGGCCGCCGGTCTGGCGCTGCAGCCGCGTGATCGACGCGAGGACGCCCGCGCCGGACTCCTCGACGTACGAGAGGATACCGCCGGCCGCACGGATGGCTGCCTCGTTCTCCAGGCCGACCGCGTCGGCGGTGGTGTCCCCGAACTGAGATTTGACGCGGTGCCGGGACCGACCCGGTGCGAACGCCTCTGCGGTATGCAACGTCAATAGTGAGTCGGTCCGGTCCTGGATTCGCTCGATGGTCGCGTCGTCAGTCCGGAGGTCCGGCCCCGGGAGGATTTCCACCGGCGCGAACCGATACAGTTCCGTGAGCAGGGCGGCGTCCGCGTCCGCACCTGTCACGCTCGTGACGTGGAACCGACCCGTCGTCACGTCCGCGAACGCGAGGCCATAGCCGTCCTCGGCTTCCACGACGGCGGCGAGGTACCGACTCTCGGCATCGGACGTCTCGAGAAGCGTTCCAGGGGTCACGGTCCGCTCGATTTCCCGGGCATGACCGCTCTCGGTCTCGTACTGGTCGGCCACGGCAACGCGGTATCCCCGTTCGACGAGGGCGACGAGGTACGGCGTCAATTCGTCTACAGGCACGCCGGCCATGGCGTACGAGGAGCCGTGGGAGGACTTCTGGGAGACCTTCAGGTCGAGTTCGTCGGCCACCGTCTGGGCGTCTTCGCCGAAGAACTCGTAGAAGTCGCCACACTGCATGGCCAGCAGGTCGGCGTCTGACCCCGCCTTCAGGTCGAGAAACTCGCCGACGATGCCACCGGCCTCAGTCATACTCATCCAGTGAAGCGAGAGGGGCTAAAACCTGCGGGGTCCGCGGTGGAAGTGGGTCGGCCGGGAGCCATTTGAGGCTGTGGTGCCAGGTCGGCATAGATGGGGCACGCTAGTCGGTGTTGGCGGACGATGGTGGTGTTCGTCGTGCTCGTGATCCTAACCCAAGTGATGAGTGTCCCCGCCGCTGCCGCCGGCACCGATGCACCCGGTCAGGAGACCCTCGATCCCGGCTCGCCCCAGCTCTCGACGGTCGAGCTCGTCCAGCGCTTCGAAGCACTGCCGGACCGGCCTGGACTCGTCCGAGCCACACACCGCTTCGAAATCCCGGACAGCGTCGAGAGACTCCAGACCTCCGTGCCGGAGGACGCGATGGTGATCGAGACTCGTGGTGGCTTCAGTCACGAGGGCGGAGAGACGTACGTCTGGGAAGGCGGTTCACAAACTGCCTCGATCGTCTACCGACTCCCCGTCAACGAAACCGGCACGGCGAGCGGGCCGGAGGGAGCCGCGGGTGAGTACCGGTTCGTCGACGTCGGCGAGTGGGGACTATTCCGGCGACCGCCGGCGCCCATCGACGTGACGTACTACGGATCGGGGATAAACTTCGACAGACGGACTGCCGTCGACGGTCCAGGGGCAGCAGGCGATTGGCTGGTCTTCGTCGGCGACGCCACGATTCACGAACGGCACGCCAACAGCCAGTCGTTCCGATTGGTGGTCCCGGCCGCCGCCGATCCGGCCGAGTCGCCGGCCGATATATTCGATGCCGTAACCGGTGCAGCCGGCACCCTCCAGGTGGGCGCCCGAGACGCCACGGTCCTCATGGTCGCCGCGCCATCGACCCTCGACTGGGGCGTCGAGGGCCTCCAAGTCGGCGAAAGCGACCTGTACGTGACCGCCGATGAACGACTGGACGAGGCGAGCAATACCTGGCTCCACGAATACGTGCACACGCGGCAATCCTTCGAGCTGACGAGAGGAACGCGGTGGCTCACGGAGGCAACTGCAACGTACTACGCCGCCTTGCTGACGCTTCGCCAGGATCGAATTGCCTTCGACGAGTTCCACGATGCGCTCGAGCGGGGCACCCGGGCTGACTACGCCGACACTGTTCTCGCCGATCCCGACACCTGGACGTCGGGAGCTAACTACCTCAAGGGTAGCTTGGTGACCGGTGAACTCGACCGGCGGATCCGCCTCGCCACGGGGAGTAGCCGGAGTTTCCAGGCAATCCATCGGCGGCTGAACGAGCGATCTGAGACCATCGACGCGTCGGAGTTCGTGGCACTCGTCACAGACGTGAGCTCGTCGGCCGTCGGAGACGCCGCAGATCAGTACACCCGAACGAAGAAAACACCGGACACGTGGGATCGCATAGCTCACCAGGAAGCGTTCGGCGAGCTACCTGCACGGATTTCCTACGACCTCCCCGACGGGAGCGACACAGTCTACCGCATAACCGGCCCGTACAGGAATATCACCACCGACGCCTCGCCGTTCCTCCTCGTCCCTGGCGAACGGCTCGGGGTCGATCTCACCCTGAGCAACGTCGGCGGGACCATCGGCAGCTACGAAGTCGTCTACGGCCTTGTGGGTGGCGAGGAGCGGACACTGCGTGGGACGCTCGAAGCGGGAGAGTCCATCGTCGAACAGCTCTGGATCCCGGCCGAGAGTGTCGGGGACTCGACCGTCCGGATCGGCGAGTTCGAGCGATCGATGGTGGTCGCCGAGCCGGCCACGCTGGAGATCAATGACCTCACCGTGAATCGGTCGACCCTCACACAGGGCGGAGCCGTCGGCGTGTCCGTTGGCCTCTTGAATCCCGAGCCACGTCCGGGGAAGCGAAACCTGACAGTTACGCTGAATGGCGAGGGGGTCGCGTCACGTACCGTGTACCTCAGGGGGAGCGAAACGCGGTCCGTCTCTATACCGATCCGCGTGTCGACACTCGGAGCGAACCGTCTCACCGTGGGCGACCGCTCCCGAACGATCACGGTCACCACGCCGAGTCCCCAGGAGCGGGGCGGAACACCGACCGGCACGGCGGGCGGATCGGGAGCCGGCCCGGGCCCACTCGGTGTGGCCCTGACGCTTTGCCTCGGTGGCTGGCTGATGTCTCGACGGGTCTAACCACGGGGCGAAACCGCGCCAAATCGAATCCCCCGGAAGACTTATGACGTCGCCACCGTCTCCCCCTGTAAGGGTCCACGCGACCCGGTCACACATAACATGACCTTCCCGACTGAGGCCCCGGAGACGTCGAGCGAGGAGGACGGTCGCTTTGGCACGATCGAGACACGCGACGGCGAGACGATAATCTACGACCGGGAGACGCCCGACGCCTGGGTACAGTCGGACTATCTGCTCGAGTGCGAGAGCTGAGGTGGGTAGCTCGCCCCTCCACGGTCGGGTGTGGTGCGACCCTGGGGTAGCCGGACAAATCGCCCGTGCCTTAGTCGTCCGGCGTCCCGTAGCCCCCATCACCTACGATTGATCCACCACCGAGCGACGCGTACACGCCGGGACTCGATCGTTCCGGACCGCCCGATCGGTGCGCGCTCGCCGCTGGCTCCACGGTG
>CAYUFG010000026.1:16031-19884 GCA_964443815.1 uncultured Halobacteriales archaeon
CGGAGTGGAGCTTCGGGCGTTCCCCCACAGAGGGACGAGCGTAGCTCCTACACAACGTTCAACTCCCTTCGTGAATTATACACACGCATGGAGCCAGGCTGGCTGCTCGTCTGGTTCGGTGGGCTCACACTCGTCCACCTCGTGGTGCTGGCCGCGATACTCCGCGGCTGGTCGGGCGGGAACGAGCGATCGACCGACGTGGGTCAGACCGAGGCCGGTACCTGTCCCGAGTGTGGCACCCAAAACAACCCCGAGTACCGCTACTGTCGGTCGTGTGTTTCGACGCTCGGTCCCGCGCGACTCCGCGGGAGGGGCGACCTGCCCGACAGCCGGCGCGTCCCCTGACCTGGGTCGGCCCGCGACCGGGTAGCATTTGGCGGACAGTGACGAATCACGAGCCGATCGTGGACTCCCCACCCCGTCCGAATCGGTTGGACGCTGCCGCCATCGGCACCGCAGTGGCCTTACTCGTCGTCGCCCACGTCGTCATTCCGGATCCGATCCTCCAGTACGGCGTCTGGCTGGCCGTCTTCTGCATCTGGATGGCCTGGTTCGTCTACTACGGCACCCGGTGGCTGTACGGCTTCGATCCGAAGCGGGACTGGTGAGCTAGATGTCGACCATCCGGTCGCTGGAATCCCAGGTCACTAGTCGCGACGGCTCGATCTTGATCCGCACCTCCGAGCGGTCGGCAGCGAGCAGACGGTCGGCGAGGCTGGACTCCGTCCCGCCGAGATACCGAACCAGGACCTCACGGAGCAGTGCTTCGTCCGGGTCGGGTTCGGCCGTCGCATCGCCGGCGCCCCGGACGCCACGGGAGGGCGGCTCGTTGGTCGAGACGTCGAAGCCGAGGCGGGCGTCGCGGTCCAGGAACTCGACGATATCGGCCGATCGTCCGGTCGCACAGTCAAAGACACCGTCCCGGTACACAAATCACAGCGGCACGATCCACGGGTAGTCCGACGGCGTCCGAGCGGCGAGCCGAAGCGGGGCGGTCGCCTCGTCGAGGAACGATTCGACTTGTGCCGTCGACCATGCGCCACGAACGTCCACGATCACGCAGGCTCGTACATGTGTCCGTCGTCGACGGTCGGTGCACCGACGGCGATAACCCTGACGGGCGCCGCGGCGTCGTCGGGGTTGAACGCCCGCTGAGGGCTACCCGGTTCGACCACGAACGCCTCGTCGGCATCGATTTCGAACTCGCCCTCGGGAGTCTCGACGTGGAGCGTCCCCTCGAGGACGTAGAACGCCTCGACCTGCTCGTCGTGGTAGTGGTACCCGAGGGGGAGTTGTTGGCCCGGGTCCGCCTCGTAGACACGCATACCGAGCTTCGAGTCCTGGTAATCGAGACCCGCCGCAGCGCTGATCGAGCGGACGTCGGCTGGCCGGTCGTCCCACTGATCGAGCTCGTCCGGATCGATGTGGTGGTAACCCATACCCTCCGCTCGACCGGTACGGCCCTCAACTTTGGGGTCAACCCGAGATACCCGCCGTTTTAGCCCGGCCGCCCTAGGCGCAACCCATGGATCGTGTGGACCTGCGACGCGGCCTCGCCGACGTGTCGCCGCTCCTGCTCGGGATGGCCCCGTTCGGGGCGATCACCGGCGTTGCCGCCGTCGACGCCGGCCTCGGCTTCGGGGAGGCGGTCGCCCTCTCAGTTGTCGTTTTCGCCGGCGCCTCCCAGCTCGCCGCGCTCGAACTGCTATCGGTGGACGCCCACCTGGCCGTCGTCGTGGCGACGGCGGTCGTGATCAACCTCAGGATGGCGATGTATTCGGCGTCTATCGCACCCTACTTCGAGCGGTTCTCGACCGCCTGGCGGGCCGGCCTGTCGTACCTCCTCACCGATCCGTCCTACGCGCTGTCGATCGTCGAGTTTCGGAGCAACCGCGACGTCGATCGCCGAGCCTACTACCTCACCGTGGCGGTGACACTCTGGGTGACATGGCAACTCACCACCGTCGTGGGGTACGTTCTCGGCGCGGGCGTGCCCGACAGCTGGCAGCTCGACTTTGCCGTGCCACTTGTGTTCGTGGCATTGCTCGTCCCGGCCATCGAGGATCGCGCCAGCCTCGTCGCGGGGATAGTCGGCGCTGCCGTCGCGGTCGCGGGGGTGGGCGCGCCGCTCAACCTCGGCCTACTCGTGGGCGCTGCGTCGGGCGTGCTGGCCGGCGTGATACTCGAGGACTCGGAGGGTCACCATGCCAACTAGCTACGGTCCGGCGGCCATCGCGGGGGTCATCGCCGTGGTCGGCCTGCTCACATTCGCGATCAGATTCTCGTTCGTCGGGCTGGTCGGGTGGATTGACGGGCTCCCCTCACGACTCGAGCGGGCGCTCCGGTTTGTGCCCGCTGCCGTGCTAGCCGCACTGGTCGCTCCGTCGGTCGTCGTGGTCGACCCGGGAACCGGCCTGGCCGTCGACAAGCTCCTCGCGGGGGGCGTGGCAGTCGCCGTCGCTTGGCGGACCGAGGGGATCCTCACGACGCTCGCCGCGGGCATGGTAACACTCTGGACGGCCGGGCTGGTCCTGTAGACATATACCGGGGGCGGCCGACATGGGGTCCATGGACGCAGTCCGCTATCACAGGGCCGGCGGGCCGGAGGAACTCGAACTTGAATCGATCGATCGGCCGGAACCGGGCTACCACGAGGTGCTGGTGGAGATTGAGGCGGCATCGGTCAATCCGGTGGACGCGAAACTCCGGATGCGGCGCGATCCACCCCGGCCGAAGACGACCGGCTCGGACCTCGCGGGCACGGTCACGGCCGTCGGCGACGGCATCACCGACTTCCAGCTGGGCGATCGGGTCGTCGCGACCGGGCTGCACACCGCACGCTTTGCCGGTGGATCGTTCGCCGAATTTGCGGCCGTCCCACGCGATATCGTCGCGCCCCTGCCGGAGACTGTGAGCTTCGAGGCGGGCGCCGCGGTCGCACTCGTCGGCGTCACGGCGTGGCGAGCGTTCGTCGATCACGGCCGTCTCAAACCCGGGGGATCCGCGTTCGTCCACGGTGGGAACGGTGGCGTCGGCCACGTCGCCATCGGCCTCGCGAACGCCATGGGGGCAAGCGTTGCGTGTTCGGCAAAACCGACCTACGCCGACGTCCTAGCGGACCTCGGTGCCGAGACGGTAGTCGATTACGGCCGCGACGACCTCGTGACGGCGGTGACCGAGGAGTTCGGCCCCGCAGACGTCGTTCTCGACCACATGCCGGAGACGTACCTTGGTACCGATATCGAACTCGCGGCTTTCGCCGGGGATATCGTCGTGATCGCCGGCCCTGAGGCCACATTCCCCGACGCATCCGCTGCCAGATCGAAGGAACTCGACGTCCACATGATGAGCATGTCGAACCTCGCGACCCATCGCGAGCTGCCGCCGATGGCGCCCATCCTGGAACGACTGGGTGCAATGCTCGCCGACGACCGACTCGAGGTCCTCATCGACCGGCGTTACTCCCTCGACGAGGCGGCAGAGGCCCACCGCGCCGTCCTCGAGGAAAGCATCCTCGGGAAGATCATCGTATCCCCGTAGACCGTCACGGCCGATACCAGTTTTCCCCGGGGACCGAACCGAATGGCAGGGTGTGTTAGATCATGGTAACTAGCGGTTCCGGTGCTCCAAACCGAGGAGTTGGGGGAGACTGAGGTTCGGTGGGGCTGGCTGCGTGGTATAACCTGGCGACCGTCCTGCTCTCGGGCCCGATCGGCCACGCTACGCTGTTGGCCCCGGGAACGGTTCGGCGGCTGCTCGACGTTCCGGCCATCGAGCCGGTCAGCGTTCCGCTCCGAGGGAAGTCCCCAACCGCGTAATCGAGGCTAAGTGAACTACCCTGACCTACCGCGCT
>CAYUFG010000027.1:0-18743 GCA_964443815.1 uncultured Halobacteriales archaeon
CCTGGAATCTTGGGACAGGGACTCGGGCGCGGAGGCAGCCGAGGGCGACTCGCATACCGGGGGCGTCAAACTCGGACAGCGGTCGCTGTCGGATTTCGCGGAGTAACCTATCTTGATACAGCGCGAGACTCCCGGCCTCGAGGCCGGGCGCGAATCGTGTCTGCCCGACTAGCCCTTCTCACGCACCGTGGTCGGGAATGCGGGCTGCACCGGCGCCGAGAACATGCGCCAGGAGATACCTCCGAGTCCACACTTAGAGGAGTATCGGCTGTGTGGCACGGCCATCGGTCGACCAGTTCGACCGCGAGAGCGGGACGTTCGGCCGAGAGCGCAGGTGGTATCCGTCGACCGGCACATCTCCCACCACTGCGGGACGGGACGCCCCGGCATTCATGCCTGGCAGGATGTCACGCGACGCCACTCTCGAGATTTTCCAGGAGTTTGCCGGCGAACAGGCCGAGCCGCGGCGAGATGTCGTCCACTTGCGTCGGCTCGGCCGGCTGGGCCGCCAGCGTCTCGACGAACCGTTCGGAGTGGGTCATCGCCTGCATCATGTCGACGACGTCGACGACCAGTCCCTCGTCGGAGGTATCCATTCCCAGGTCCCGGGCCGCGTCGCTGTACTCGATGCGCCACGCCGGCCCGCCGACCACGTCGAGAACGTCCGACAGCGCGCCCACCTCGAGCGGCCCGTCGGGCGTGCCGACGTAGACGGTGTCGTCCTCGACGTGCGTCTCGTAGCGGGCCATCACCGAAACGTTCGGCGACCAACGGCATAAATGCCGGTCGTCAGCCGGGCGTCTGACCTACCATTAAGAGCGGGTGCCCGCCAGGCTGTGGTATATGGATGCACAGTTCACCCTCGGCGAAACTACGTCCGGCACTGGCGCGACTGGGCCGGGCGGTCGGTCGGTGTCCCTCCCACTCCGTCAAGTGACTGGGACCGTCGGGCTGGTCGCCGGCGAGTGCGGCCCCCATACGGCGGCCGTTGTGGTCGACGCACTGGCTGATCGAGGTTGGCCGGTACTGGTGCTCGATTGCGATGGGAGTTTTACCGAATTGTCGACCCCGTTCGATGCCCGCTCGTGTCATGCCGGGAGCGACGCCGACCATCAACTCGATGTCAGTGCCCCTGACGACGTAGTGGGAATGGCCCACCGCACTGACAGACCGGTAGTCGTCGACGGTCGCCAGACGGCGGGGGCCACACTTGCGGCACTGACCCGTGCGATGCTGCAACACAGCGACACAGCGGATCGGCCGGCGGTTTGTGTGGTTTGCGGACTGGCGGCTGTCTTCCCCGACGACGAACCACTCGACGAACTCGGCCGCGCGATCCGGCGGCTCATTACTCAGGGACCGGACCGTGATCTTGGGATTTGCGGAGTTACAGATCAGCCCGCCGACGTCCATCCGACGATGCGGGAGGCCCGTTCGTGGTCGGTCTGGCACCGTCTCACGCGAACTGCCGACACGTCGTTAGTCCGCCGCGAACTGGGCGGTGAGCGCGCCCAGGCGGTGCGGGACCTCCCAGTGAGTCAGGCCTTCCTCAGGACCGACTGGACCGCGTCCGTCGAGCGACTTTCGGTACGTCCCGACGAAAGCGACCGGCCCCGATCGACCGACGACGGGTCGGGCCTGACGGCGGCAGACGGCGAACGGTCACTGGGCAACTCGCCCGAACGCGACCCACCCGACCTCGAAGCCTTCGCCACCCGGCTCGAGGAACTCGTCACGACGGTCGAAAATAGGCTAGATCCTGACCGTCTGGCGACCGACCTCGCGGACGCGCTTGAACCACGGCTTGACTCCGCTCGGCTCGACTCCGGACGAACCGACGGATCCCGTTCCGTGACCCACTCCAACGACGCGAACGGCTCGACAGACGACGATGGATTTGCGGGGTTCGAACTATTGGAGGACGACGGAGCGGACGAGGCGGACTCCGGAGCCCATTCACCGGCTACCGACGGTCTCGCCGGGCTCGCCGGCGTCGGTGACGACGGCTCGGAGACGCCATCGGCCAAACGAAACGGCGCGGGGGATCACGCAGTCAGCGACGGCGGACTCGACATCGAGGGCGTCTCCGCAGAGGTCGCGACGTTCGAGGCTGGCGCGGCTGCAGTCGAGACCGAGGTTGAGGCTGCTCGGGGGAAGCCGGCGGTCGTCGTGGACGTTGAGTCAACCCTCGAGGATCTCGACGACGCGGCGATATCGATGCTCGAACATTACCGTACCGAGGGGCCGGCCCGTCCGGAGGCGGCGCACTCGGCTGCGACGGAATCGGCGTCGCGGGTTCCCGCCTACACGCTCAATCGGCAGCTCCGCCGGGCCGGGTTGATCGAACACGTCGGCCGGGGCCGGTACGACTATTCGCTCTATGGCCGGATCGAGGCGGGGCTACCCGCGGACCGGGACGACGAGATGGCGGCCGTCTACGTTAGGGACCTTGAAGCGGCCATCCGCGACTAGAGCGGCTCGACCAGACCGCGGAGTGCCGCCGCCGGATCGTCGGCTTTGGCGACACCGCTCGCGAGGAGGACCCCGTCAGCTCCCAGTTCGGAGGCGGCGACGACGTCGGCCCCGGTGGAGATGCCGGCGCCGCAGTACACGTCAACGGTGGGATCGACGGCGGCGGCCGCCTCGACGGCGCCGGTGACGACTTCGGGGTCGGCCTGGCTGACCGGCGTGCCGGTCCCGATGAGTTCCGGAGGTTCGACGGCGACGGCGTCCGGACCGAGGGCGGTCACTGCTCCGATCTGGGCTGGGTTGTTCGCGCAGACGACCGTCTCGAGGCCGGCTGTCCGGGCTGCCTGGATCCCCGCATCGATATCCGCGACGGTGAGACGTCGTTCCGAATGGTTTAGGAGCGTCCCGGCAGCCCCGGCGTCGGCCACTGCCGCTGCAAGCGTGCTGCCCGTGTGGCTGCCGTGACCGATCGGGCTCACGTGCTGGGCCCAGGTATCAACGTCCGTCGCCGCGACCCGAGGGAGCTGGGCAGCCTGGGGGGCGACCCCAATGTCGACGTCGGCCGACTTCGTCACGGTTGCCGCGGCCCGGCCGATCTCCACCGGCTCGCAGTCGTAGGCCTTCAGATTGACGAGAACGAACATACCGGGTGGGCGGCCGGCCGGTGGAAATAGGTTGCGACAGGCGGGGTTGTGAACGCTGGAACTTCTGGCACCGGCTTACCGGATTACAGTGAGGTGAGGAACATCTCCACAATGTCACTCGTGTACGGCCGTCAAATGGGACCGCTATGAGTCCTTTCGCTCGACGACGTCTCCGAGCGTGTATTCGCCGGACGCGGACCCCCCCTCCCATTCGGTTTCTTCCGCCGTGCCGCCGGCGCTGAGGTCGACGTCGAGTGCCCGCTCGAGCTTTCCCTGGACGTCGTCGCTTGGGAGGACGTCGCCGTGTTCGAGCTTGCGGATCAGGCTCGCCTTCTCGTTGAGCTGTTTGGCGAGTTCCTCCTGGCTCAGCCCCGCCGCCTCTCGGGCCGCGCGGAGCGTTTCGTCGTAGTCCTGGGCCACTTCCTCCATGTCGTCGAACATGTCCCGTCGGCCGCCGCCGCTGGACGGCCCGCCCGAACTCCCGGACGACCCGCCGCTCGACGAGCCTGAACTTCCGCTTCCGGTCGAGTACTTCGACGTCGTGGAGCCAGCGTCCGCCGTCTGCACCTCCGTCCCGAAGTCCGTACACTCGTCACAGACTTCGAGCTCCGCCCCCTCGATCTTGACGGTGTTGGGACTCGTCGTCTCCGCCCCGCACATCTCACACTGAACCATATTCGGGGTTGGGTCGGCCGCCGCATAAATGGTGCGACGGCGCCGGTCAGCCAAGTGCCCGGTACGAGAGCACAAACCGTTGGAGGGCGGTAAGGTGGCCGACCACTGCGAGAAGGACGAGCAACCAGCCGACGACGCCGAGGCCCCATGCCGAGCCTTGGGCGAACGCCGCCAGGCCGGCACCGACCCCCGTGAGCGCGAGGCGGTCTGCCCGGCCGACCAGTCCCGCGTAGACCCGATCCAGGCCAACAGCCTGGGCCTGCGTGCCCAGGTAGGACGTCAACAACACGCCGGTCACCGCTGCGAGGCCGAGCGCCCACTCGCCGATGCCGGCGGCGAGACCGACGACCAAGACGATGTCCGCGTAGCGGTCGAGAACGTGGTCGAGGAGGTCGCCCGCGGGAGAGGTGACTGACAGCTCCCGCGCGACGGCGCCGTCGAGCAGGTCCAGCCAGCCGTTCAGGAACACCAACACTGCACCGACGAGGTACCACCGAGCCCGCCCCGTGGCGAAGGCCAGCCCAGCGCCCACAGCTAGCGCCATCGCGAGGACGCTGATGGTGTTTGGCGTGAGGCCCAGTCGAACCGCGCCGGCGACGAACGGCTCGAGGGCCCGGTCGGCCAGTGGGCGAAGTCGGTCGAGTGTCATAGGTAGTCGACGTATGACACCGTTCCCGCGCTCGGCTGGCGGTCGCCGCGTCGGACGGCTTCGATTTCCCGTGCGACAGCGGATGGCGACCGGTCGGTCGTCTCGATTTCGAAGACGGCATCCTCGCCGTGTATTCGGACGGCCTCGGCCAAGATGACGTCGAGCGCCTCGCTCTCGGCGTTTTCCGAGATGGTCTCCGGGGGCTCGTCACGGTCGGCCAATCGCCGCTCGAGCTCCGCCGGCTCGCAGCGCAGAACGACCACCCGATCTGCGTGGAGGTGGTGCGCTAGATGGGACTCGATCACCACGTCGTCCAGGTCGCCGGCCCACTCGCGGATGGCGTCGAGGTCGGCCACTAGCGTGTCCCGGTGCTCGTCCCGTTCCGTGACGAAGTCACGTTCTTCGATCACGTCGGTGAGGTGGACGACGTCGAGTTCCGTCTCGAGGGACGTGGTGGCAGATGTCTTCCCCGTCCCCGGCGTGCCGGTCACTGCGATTCGCACGCTTGGATCACCTCGTTGAGGACGGTGACAGCCCGTTGGGTCCCATCTCGGGTCCCAGACGAGATTCGAACGCATTCGGGCAAGCCGAAACTCGAACAGTCTCTCACGATGACGCCCTCACGCTGGGCCTCCTTGCAGACTCCCTTGGCGTCGCCGACCTCGGCTAGCACGAAGTTGCCCCCGCTCGGCCACGTCCGCGCGGCGAGTTCGTCGTGTAGGTATTTTCGTGCCCAGCGTGCAGTCTCGACCGTCCGCTCGACGTGTCGATCGTCCTCCAGGGCGGCGAGCCCGGCGTGACAGGCCAGGTAGTTCACCGCGAAGGGTGTGCTGACGCGGTCGTATACCTCGGCCCAGTCCGCGGGGACGAGCGCGTAACCCAGCCGAAGCCCCGCGAGCCCGTAGGCTTTCGAAAACGTTCGTAGGACGACTACGTCGTCCCGCTCGTCGACGAGCGGACGTTTCGACGGCCGATCCGTAAACTCCGCGTACGCCTCGTCAACCACGATCAGTGTCTCCGCGTCGGTCCGGTCGGCGAGCGACTCGACGGCAGACCGGGACATCTCTGAACCCGTCGGATTGTGCGGGGACGTCACGTAGATGATCCGCTCGCCGTCGTACGCGTCGAGGACGGTGTCTGCATCCTGAGCGAAGTTGTCAGCCTTCCGGAGCGGATAGGACTCGACGTCGGCGTGGGCGTAACGGGCGCTCATCGGATAATACGCAAAACCGGGCTCTGCGACCAGGACGCGGTCGCCTGGCTCGAGGAAGGCACGTGCGATGTAGTCGAGCACGCCGTCGCCGCCCGCGCCGAGCCAGACCTGCCGCGCTTTGACGTCCCACCGAGTCGCGAGCGCGTCCACGAGGTCGGCGCGGGCGGCCTTGGGATACGCGTGAACCTCGTCCGCTCGGTCTCGGATTGCCTCGACCGCCGCCGGACTCGGTCCGAAGGGATTCTCGTTCGAGGATAGCTTGACGAGGTCGTCGGGATCCAGCCCGAGGTCGCGGGCGACCTCCTCGACGCCACGACCGGCGCGGTAGACGGCGTGGGACGACAGATCCCGGGGGTGCATGGTCGAGCCAAGCGGGCGCCGGTTCTTAAGCGTGCTCACCCGGAACCGCGCACCTTCAAGGCGCCGGCGTTCACCCTCCGGGTATGTCGACAGTCGAAACAATCGTGGCTGGGACCCACCTGCTGTTCGCGGGCGTGTGGACCGGAAGCGTCGTCTTCTTCGCACTCGGGATCCTCCCGGTGGCCGTCAGCGGAGGCCTGGACGCCGCCCCGCTCTCGCGTATGACGGAATCTCTCAAGACCGTCTCTCGCGTCAGCGCGCTCCTCCTGTTTGTGACGGGTGGCCACATGGCTGGGACGCAGTACACGGTGGAGACGTTGCTCGGGTCGACGACGGGGTGGCTGGTGGTCTGTATGCTCGGCCTCTGGTTCGTGCTCGCGGGGTTGGTTGAGGTTGGAACGGGGAAGGTGATCGACGGAACCGACAAGCGAAAGGTCCGTGCGCCCGCTCGGGGGACGAGACGCCTCTTCCAGGCCGCCGCAATCGTGGCCGGACTTCTCCTGGTCGACGGCGGACTGCTCGCAGTCATGACCTAATCGGTCGAGACGTGCGAGAACCGACCTGCGATCCAGGGACCGCCGGGCGTCCGCCTCGAATTCGGCGGGCTCTACGGCGCTGACACGCTGTGGCGCAACCGGCCAATTCCTTCGATCTCGACTTCGACGTCATCGCCGGGTGCAAGCGGTCCGACGCCATCAGGCGTCCCGGTGGCGACCACGTCTCCGGCCTCGAGCGTCATGTAAGTCGTGATCTCAGCGATGAGGGTCGGGACGTCGAAAAAGAGCAAGTCCCGCGTCGAGTCTTGGCGGACCTCGTCGTTCTGCCGGAGGCGAATCCGAGCGTCGTCGGGGACGTGCTCGGGGTCCGCGAGCACAGGACCGAGCGGCGCGGCGCCGTCGAAGGCCTTGCCGCGGATCCAGTTCTGCTCCCTGTCTTGGTCGTCGCGGTTTGAGATGTCGACCATGCAGGTATATCCCGCGACGACGTCGGCGGCGTCGGCCGCGTCGACGTTCCGGCATTGTTCGCCGATCACGACCGCGAGTTCCGCCTCGTAGTCGATCCTGTCCTTTCCGGGCAGCAACGACACCGCTGCATCGGGCGGAGCGACGGTGTTGGGCGGCTTCAGGAAGAGCAGCGGCCGGTCGGGGACCTCGTTGTCTAGTTCGGCGGCGTGGGCGGCGTAGTTGCGACCGATACAGACGATTTTCGAAGGCTCACACGGAGGGAGCACCTCGACCGCGGCGGGGTCGTACACGCGGTCGGCAAAGCGGATGACACCGTCGTCGGTACCGGCGACTGCGTCCCCCGCGGGACGACCGTCGCCGTCGAGCCACTCGCCCGTCCGAACCGTCCCCGCGTGATCGGTGAAGCGAACGTGTTTCATACGGGACCGATCCGCACGAACGGTTTAGCTGTGTCGAAACCGCTGGCGACCGAACACCTTTTGGCCGGTCCAGCGGTACCCGGCTCAATGCGGGCACTCGTGGTCGGTGCCGGTCAGATGGGCCGGTGGCTCGGTGGCGTCCTTCGGTCAACGATCGAGCTGGACGTAGACTTGGCCATCGCGGACGCCGACGCGACGGTCGCCGAGCGGGCGGCAGCGGCGCTCGACGCGACACTCGTCCAGGATCCGGGTGACGCCACGCCGGGACTCGTCTGTATCGCGGTCCCGATTCCGGCCGCGACAGACGCCATCGCGACATGGGGACCCACCGCCGAGGAAGCCATCGTAGACGTAACCGGTGTCGCCGCCGACCCGCTCGAGGCGATGCGCACCCACGCGCCCGATGTGGAGCGGGCAAGTTTTCACCCCCTGTTCGCGCCGCCGAACGAGCCCGGCAACGTGGCAGTCGTCGTCGACGCCGACGGGCCGACAGTGCGCACGCTCCAGGACACAATCGCGGGACGTGGGAACGATCTCTACGAGACGACGGCTACGGAGCACGATGAAGCAATGTCGACGGTGCAGGCACGGACACACGCTGCGGTCTTGGCGTTTGGACTGGCCGCGGAACCGGTCCCAGACGAACTTCAAACGCCGATTTCGGCGGGACTCGCCGACCTCCTCGACCAGGTCACCGGCGGTGATCCCCGCGTCTACGCCGACATCCAGTCCACGTTCGATGGCGCCGAAGACGTCGCCGAGGCCGCCCGCGACATCGCGGGGGCGGACCCGGACGTGTTCGAGCAGCTGTACGTGGACGCGGGCGACCGATGAACACGGCCCAGCGCGAGGCCGTCCGTGATACGGCGAAATACCTCCGGCAAGTTCGGCCACTTGATCCGGCCGAACTGGCCGAATACGTCGAGGGAAACCCCCATCCGGCCGCGGTCGCCAGTGTCCTCCGCGAGTCGGCAGTCGATCTCGGCCTCCGGGAGCGAGACGACGGGACCTTCCGGCCAGCGCCCGAAGGCCCGATCTCCATCTCGGTCGATCACATCGGGGGGCTTCCGGACCGAGCCCAGCGAATTATCGAGAACCGGCTCGTGGAGTGCTACGGTCCCGGGTGGGCCGACGGGAAGCCTGGTGATCGGCTGCGCGGGCGGATCCGGGACGTGAAGTCGCGGTACTTCCGTGGTGAATCGGTCGAGTACGACCAGGAAACGGCGCTCGCGTACGCCCTCTACCACCTGCCGGCGACCTACGCAACAGCCGCGTACGTCCTTTCGGACCTCGCGGCGGACGACCTCGTTCCCGCGCGCTGTAGCGTCCTCGACGTCGGTGCGGGCGTAGGCGGCCCTGCACTCGCTGTCGAGGAATTTCTCGCACCAGCGGGACTCGTCGACTACACCGCGGTCGAACCGAGCGCGGCCGCGGAGCTCCTCGATGCGCTCCTGGGAAACGCCAATCCAAATTTCCATGCGGAGATCGTCCGATCCACCGCGGAGGACGTCGACCCGGGTGGGCCGTACGACCTGATCTTGTTCTCGAACGTACTCTCGGAACTTGCCGACCCAGCCGCTATCGTCGGTCGATACCTGACGCACCTCGCGGATGACGGAACCGTCGCGGCCATCGCGCCGGCCGACCGAGAGACCGCGACCGGGCTCAGGCGGGTGGAACGCGAGGTGGAGCGGGCCCACGGGGCGACGGTCTTCGCGCCGACGGTGCGGCTCTGGCCGGGCTATACACCGAATAGCACTTCTTGGTCGTTCGACGTCGAGCCCGACATCGATACGCCGTCGGTCCAACGTCGACTAGACCGCGGCGAACGCGCGACGAACGAGCCGACTGATTCCCCCGGTGACGGGACATACGTGAACGTGGACGTTCGCTACGCGTACTCCCACCTCCGGCGGGACGACGCCTGTCGAATCGAGTTCACGCCGGACCCCGCTAACGTCGCCCGGATGGCTGACACGGATGGTCACGTCACCGAGCGGATCGATTGTATCGGCATCAAACTCAGCCACAATTTGTCGGAAACCGAGGCAGCGAATCAGCTGTTCCTCGTCGGCGACGGCAGCCAGCGCGTCGACCACTTCGCAGTCCTGACGGAGGCGTCCCTCCTCAATCGTGACCTCATCGAGGCGGACTACGGCGATTTGCTGTCCTTCGAGAACGTACTGGTCCTCTGGAACGACGACGAACGGGCCTACAACCTCGTCGTCGACGCCGAAACGGCCGTCGACCGAGCCCGGTAGCCCGAACGGCACGCTTTTGCAGGCGCCGCCGTACCCCACGTTATGGCCGACCCTCGGATCCTCGTGACCAACGACGACGGCATCGAGGCCACGGGATTCAGGGCCCTCTACGACGAACTCTCCACGATCGGCGACGTCACGGCGGTCGCGCCCACGGACGACCAGAGCGCGGTCGGCCGGCAGCTGTCACGGTCGGTCTCAGTCGGCGAGCACCAACTCGGGTACGAAGTTGAGGGAACGCCTGCCGACTGCGTCATCGCCGGGCTCGAGGTGCTCGTACCGGAGACCGACCTCGTAGTGGCCGGCTGCAACGAGGGCGCCAACCTCGGGGCCTACGTCCTCGGCCGGTCGGGAACCGTCAGCGCCGCCGTCGAGAGTGCCTTCTTCGACGTGCCGGCGATGGCGGTCTCCCTGTACGTGCCGAACGAGGGCGACGTCAACTTCGAGGAGGTCGACGTCGAGTACGATAGCTACGCGGAGGCGACCAGAGCTGCAAGACACCTCGCCGAGCACGCGCCAAGCGCCGGCGTCTTCGATCACGCGGAGTACCTCAATGTCAACGCACCGCCCGCGAAGTGGGGAGATGCGGCGATGGCTATCACGACCCCCTCACACGTCTACCGGATGCGGGCCCACCACGACGGCGACCGGATCGAACTCGAAGACGAGATCTGGGAGCTGATGTCGACGGGCTCGATCCCGGATGACGCCGGGACTGACCGCCGGGCGGTCGTCGATGGGAAGATCAGCGTCTCCCCGCTGACGGCGCCACACACGACCGAGCACCACGATGCGCTCGACGCGCTTGCGGCGGCCTATCCGAACGACGCCTGATTGGCCACAGTCACCACGATTTGCCCACGGTTATATCGCGCCCGGGGTAACCTGAACTGTGAGCGCGTATCGAAACGCCGGCCTGTTCCTCCTGCTCGCGGTCCTGTGGGGAACGGCCTTCATGGCGATCAAAGCCGGCCTCGACTATCTCCCTCCCGTTCTGTTCGCTGCGCTTCGCTACACAATCGCCGGGGCGTTGCTACTCGTGTACGCGGCCTCGGAGACAGCGTATTGGCGCCCACACACCCGCCGGGACTGGGCGAGCGTCGCCATCGGTGCCGCCCTCGTGATAGCCGCCTACAACGCCTTCCTCTTCGTCGGCCAGCAGGGTGTCACTAGCGGGGTCGCTGCCATCCTGATCGCGACGAACCCCATACTTGCGACGGCTTTCGGCCGCGTCTGGCTTCCCGATGAGCGGCTCGGCACACTAAGCCTCCTTGGCCTCGCCCTCGGGTTCGTCGGGGTCGCACTGGTGGCACAACCGGGAAGCGGAGGCACGCTCACAACCGATCTCCGTTCGCCGCTGTTGATCGTCCTTGCGGCCATATCTGTCGCGCTTGGAAGTGTCATGATCCAACGGATCGACGCCGACATCCCCACTGTGAGCACCGTTGCGTGGTCGACCGCGCTGGGGGCAGTTGTGCTACACGGCGTCAGCCTCGTACTGCCCGGCGAGTCGATCGGCGCCATCGTTGTGACGCCGGCGGCCGTCGCGGCTGTCCTGTACCTCGCCGTCTTCGCGAGTGCGGTCGGCTACGTGATCTACTTCGACCTGCTCGACAGGCTGGGCGCCGTCGAGATCAACCTCGTCTCCTACGCGGCACCGGTGTTCGCAGCCCTCTCTGGCTGGGCCGTCCTCGACGAGTCGGTGGACGTGCTCGCGGTCGTGGGTTTCGTGGTTATCTTCGGCGGGTTCGCACTGCTGAAGCGCGAGGACCTCCGGAACCGGCTTCGAGCGTGGCGACGGTCGACGGCATCGTCGTGATTGGCGGCTGGCCAACGGCCCGGATTGATTTCCCAAACCAGTGAAGTTGTTGCTCGACGGCCATCGATGACGCGAGCTTCGCTCCGGCGGCTTAGCGCTGTTCGCGCTGCTCAACCTTGTTCAACTCGATCAATAGGCGAAAGACGGCCTTGACGAGGTTCGCGTCGACGTCGAAATGCTCGGCGTTTCGGCCGGCCCGGTCCATGACCTGCTGTTCCTGGGCTTCGTCAGTTGTGGGGAGCCCCTCCTCCGCTTTGACCTGCGCAATGGTCTCGGCGACATACGTCCGTCGCGCGATCAGTTCGACAATGTCCCGGTCGATCCCGCGAATCTCCTCGCGCAATTCGTCGAGCGACATCTCTTCCGGACTGGTGGATCGCTCGCTCATGAGACTATGGCTCCCTCTGATTGCGTCGTCGTGAACCAGACATCGCCGCCGCGGTCGCGCCAGTGCGGGGCGACGGATTCGAGCGTAGCTCTGTCGCCGACTGCGGTGTAACTGGACCCGGTTCCAGACAGTGAGACTCCCTCGACGTCCGGCAGTGCCTCTAGGAGTGGGTCCGTGGGAAAGTCCAGCGCGGCACAGAACGCGAGGCCGTTGACGGTCATCGCGCGGCCGTAGTCGCCCTCCAGCGCATGATCACCGACGAGGTGGGCAATCGGGCCGACGCGGCGACACCGCTCGACGTCGGCATCCGCGGTGAACGCTCGTTCCGGCGGGGTCCAGACTAGTACGTCCCACTCGACCGTGTCCCGCACGAGAATTTCGTCGGTCTCGTTATCGGTCACCGTCACGCCCCCGAGCATACTCGCGCTGGCGTCGTCGAACGCCCCGGTCACCGTCACGCCGACGTCGCGGGCTGCCTCGACCCCAAGGCGGGCGGCGTCCGCTCGGTCGAGGTCCTCGGCCACGTCGAGGGCGTCGAGCGTCGCTAGGACGGTCGCGTTTGCGGCAGCCGATGAACTCTTCAGGCCGGCCGCCATCGGGACCTCGCTCTCTGTTTCCACGCGACCGCCTTCTGCGTCGCCGTACCGCTCCGTGACGAGATCCAGACACCGCTCGATCAACCGGGTATCGGCGTCCGACTCGCCCGCCACGAGACCACGGGTCGTTGCGTCGGCCTCGAGCGTGACTCGCGCGTGGACGTACTCGTCGATGGCGAAGGCCGAGCCGGTGCCCGTCGCGAGGGCGTTCAGGACCGTTCCCGCCGCCGGCGCCCGTGCCTGCCCCTGCATGGTGGGACACTCCCGCACGGCGGTATTTACCGTTGGTGATCGGTGGCGGCTTGTAACACCCGGCCTCAAACCCGTTCATGACGAGTCACACGGAGGTTTCCCCCGACACGCTCGCCGTGGACCTCACAGCAGACGGGGTCGAAGTCGAGTACGCCGACGGCCGACGGGTCTTCTACCGCGGCGTACCCGAGACGGTCCACGGAGCGTTGACGCCCCCGCCCGGCAAGGACGTCCACGTTTTGGTCACCGCCGCCGACGACGCCCACGGCATTCTGGTGTACGTCGACGAGCGGACGACCGAAGACGAAATCCTCGAAAGCACCGGGGTCGGGCGGGTTCTCCTTGAGCCGGAGGACGAGACGTCGATATTTCCCGGCGTCACAGTCAGGCGGGGGCAGATCAGGGTCGAGATCGAGGCGGACCACGAGGCTGTCGACGGCCGCGTCTTCGTCTTCGCCGAGGACGCCAGGGGGGAGCGGTCCTACGAACTCATCCCGGATTCCGAGTGATTACTGGATGTAAGAAGGGTCCTCGGCGTCGCAGTTGGCCTCGTGCTGCTCGGCGTCTTCCTTCGCATCGAAGAGGAGACCGCACTCGTCACACTCGTACCACGTCATGTCCTCGCGCGTGGTGGTCGAGACCATGACCGGTTCTGGGCCGGCCGGCCGTAAATGCGTTTCTCCGACGAGGCTTTTGTTGCTCGCGACCGAACACCGGACATGGGCCAGGTGACCGGCGGGGTCGAGGTGACGGTCCGGCCGGCCCGGCCGGACGACGACGGGCGAGATATCGCGAGGCTATCCGGAGCAGTCCAGTCGCGTCTTGGCGTCGTCACCGGCGATCCAGTTACGGTCGAGGGCGAGGCCGTGGCCATGGTCTGGCCGGAGGAGAGCGGCGGCGATGTGGTGCGTATCGACGCCGACACCCGACGCCGAGCCGGCGTCACCGTCGGCGAGACGGTACGAATCACCCGAGCCGACGTGGATCCCGCCGGTGCTGTGACGCTCGGGACACGTGACGGTGGTTCCCTCACCGTCGAGGAGGCCCACGAACGACTCGAGGGTAGGGTGGTTCGAGCCGACGCCGATATCTCCGTCGATGACCGATACCTCACAGTACTGGAAACCCGACCCGCCGGGCCGGTGCGGATAACCGACAGGACCGAACTCACGGTGACCGAAACCACCGGCTCTGCTGGCCATGAGGGATCGGACAATCATGACCACGGCACCACCTACGAGGACGTCGGTGGGCTCGAATCCGAGCTCGATCGAGTCCGGGAGATGATCGAACTCCCACTCTCTGAACCAGAGCGCTTCGATGATCTCGGTATCGATCCACCGAGCGGCGTGTTGTTGTTCGGCCCCCCGGGGACGGGCAAGACGTTGATCGCGCGGGCCGTCGCCACGGAAGTCGACGCCGACTTCCACGCCATCTCCGGGCCGGAAATCGTCTCGAAGTACAAGGGGGAGTCAGAACAGCGCCTCCGCGAGGCCTTCGAGGCGGCGGCTTCGGACGCCCCAGCGATCGTGTTCCTCGACGAGATCGACGCCATCGCAGGAGCACGCGACGAGGACGCGGACATGGAGAACCGGGTCGTCGCCCAGTTGTTGACATTGATGGACGGACTCGCCCCGACCGAGCGGGTCGTCGTGGTCGGCGCCACGAACCGGCTTGAGGCGGTCGACCCGGCGCTCCGCCGTGGGGGTCGTTTCGATCGGGAGATCGAAATCGGCGTCCCCGACGCGGCCGGTCGCCGGGAGGTTCTCGCGGTCCACACACGCTCGGCATCGCTCGGTGACGACGTGGACCTGGACGACCTCGCGGCGCGGACCCATGGCTTCGTCGGCGCAGACCTCGCGGCGCTGGTCCGCGAAGCCGCGATCGAAGCGCTGACCGCGGATCGCCACCCGGTCGAGCTGCGAAGCGACGACTTCGAGCGGGCACTCTCGGCCGTCGAACCGTCGGCCATGCGGGAGTACGTCGCCGAACGGCCGTCGGTCACATTTGCCGACGTCGGCGGTCTGGACGTGGCCAAACAGCGGCTTCGCGAAGCGGTCGAGTGGCCGATCTCATACGGCCCATTATTCGCCGCTGCCGGGACCGATCCAGCACCCGGCATCGTGCTCTCGGGGCCCTCAGGCACCGGCAAGACGCTACTCGCGCGGGCGGTTGCCGGCGAGACAGGCGTCAACTTCTTGCAGGTCGAGGGACCCGGACTACTCGACCGTTACGTCGGAGAATCCGAGGCGGCCGTCCGTGACGTATTCGAACGGGCCCGCCGGACGGCACCGGCGATCGTCTTCATCGACGAAATCGACGCAGTCGCCGGACGGAGCGGGGAGACCAGCGAGGTGACCGAGCGGATCGTCTCGCAGCTTCGCTCCGAACTTGACCGGGCAGCCGATTATCCAAACCTTGTCGTGCTCGCGGCGACGAGCCGCCCGGAGGCCCTCGACGACACGCTCCGACGACCCGGTCGATTTGCCGAGCACCTTCGGATCTCCATCCCCGATCGGGCCGACCGGCGCGAGATTCTCGAAATCCACACCGCTGATACCCCTCTCGGTGCCGGAGTCGACCTAGATCGGCTGGCCGCCGAGACGGACGGCGACACGGGAGCGGACCTCGAGTCGCTCGTCCGTCGGGCCACGATGGCGGCAATCCGCGAGACGGCCGCTGGCATCGATCCGGCAGCGGCCGAGGCCGCGGCTCCCGATTTCACCGTCACGA
This sequence comes from uncultured Halobacteriales archaeon, assembly GCA_964443815.1. Taxonomy (GTDB): domain Archaea; phylum Halobacteriota; class Halobacteria; order Halobacteriales; family Haloarculaceae; genus CAYLJD01. Next base: position 15,444 of record CAYUFG010000027.1, read on the forward strand.
CTGCACATTTTGATGCCGCACTCGACGCTAGGGACTGAACCCGGCTCGGCCCGCCAGACGACCATTCGGTGAGGGTACTGACGAGGAGTGACCGGCCGCCGACCGGCTCCCGGGGACCGGCCGGCGGCCGACGAGCCGAACTGGCGAGGCCGAGCAGGGTGTGCCGGCGTTGACGTGAAAAGCGTCTCGCCGGCAGGCCGTGGTTACGCGTCACTCCCGATAAAACCTGTCGTCACGCCGGTCGCCGAGGGCCGGGAACTCGGAGCGTACGGCCTCGATCCGGTTGGGATCGATATCGGCCATCACGATCGTGGGAGTGTCACCGGCGGCTGCGATTGTCGTTCCCCACGGGTCGTACACTGCGGACCGGGCGAGGAGCGAGGCGTCCTCGAAGGTCCCCACACCGTTCGCCGCGGCGACGTAGGTCAGGTTCTCGACCGCCCGAGCTCTGGGTAACAGCCGCCAGTGCTCGACGCGAGGGTAGGGCCACGCGCTCGGGACCAGTACGAGCGTCACACCGGCGTCGACGAGTTCGCGGTACAGTTCGGGGAACCGGAGGTCGTAACAGGTAGTCATCCCGACGGTGAATCCCTCGAAATCGACCGTCGGGGCCCGGTCGCCCGGCGTGAGTAGCTGCCGCTCTGCGGATTCGTAACCGAACAGGTGGTGTTTGCGGTATACGGCCAGACGGCTCCCCGTGCGGTCCATGAATACCGACGTGTTTGCGTACCCCTCGTCGTTGGGCGTCTCGACACCGTCGGCCTTCGACGCCGCGAGATCCTCCACGATGCTGCCAGCGAGGAGGGCGACGTCGTGTTCGCAGGCCACGTCCGCGAGTAATTGTATCGTCTCCCCCTCGACGGACTCGGCCGTGCGGGCGTAGGCGTCGAAGGCGAAGTAGCCGACCGTGAAAACCTCCGGCAGCACGACCAGATCGGCACCACGGTTGGCCGCCGATTCCACCGCGTCGACGGCAGCGTCGCGATTGGTATCCAGGGCGCCTGGCTGGATTTCGAGTTGTGCGAGTGCGAGTCTCATGCCTACCCGTCCGCCTCCACGCCCAGATCCGCCCGGAGCGCGCCCTCGAGGTTGGCCAGTTCGTCGTCTAGCCGCGATTCGAAGAAGCGCTCGACGCCGGGGAGCTTGCCGTCGACGACGAACCGGATCGTCAATCGGGTGCCGTCGTCCGTCGGCTCGAATTCGTGCTCCCCGATGACGTGGAACACCCTCGACCGACCCTCGAAGCTGACCGAGTTCGGGGGATCCCGGGACCGCTCGGTTGTCTCGACGGCTATGGTCCGGGAAACGACCGGGATGGGCAGCCGGACGTGCCACGTCGCCCGGCCCTGATCGTGCACCTCGTAGTCCTCGACGACGCTGATCGCGCCGGCTCGCTTGGCCGGGTCGGCGATGAAGTCCCAGACCCGTTCCACGGGGGCCGTAACCTCGATAGTGCGTTCGACCCGGACCGTCATGGCTGTGGGTCCGTGGCTGTTCGGCAAAAAACCGCCGACTAGCTCGTCGTGACCCGCCAGGTCGTCGACCGCGAGCGCCCCCACTTCTCGATGTCGACCTCCTCGCTTTCCTCCGCCACTTTGGGGAGTCTGGCGCCCACCTGCTTTGCCGAGAGGCCCAGGGACTCGGCGATGTGTTTCGCGCGGACGTAGGCTTCGCCGCTGGCCACGCGACCCCGGAGGTGATCCAGGATTTGGCGGTCCTCCTCGCTCAGATCTGTCATCGGCCCCCGTAGGTGACTCTAACGTTTAACGCTTGTCGCTCGCTTAGCCGTAGCGGTGGAGCACCGCGACGGCCAGCCCGCCGAACAGCATCGCGGCCGCGATAGACAGGCCCGAGGCCGTCTGCATCGAGTGGTCGCCGCCCATCGCGTACAGGTACGCGGTAGCTGTACTCGCCAGCGCCGCGATCCCCGCGAGTGCGCCGAAGGCCATGGAGAGACCCGTCCCCATGTCCTCGCCGGACTGCGTTTCTGCCATCATCGGGGCTTCCGCGGGTTCCCACGTAGTTCTTTCGAAGCGGTTGACCGCCGGCCGCAGGGTCTTTGCAGGTCGGTCTCGGAAAGCATCCATGGTTGCCCTCCGCCGCGTCCTGGGCCTGCTCGGCGTCGCGCTCGTAGGGTTGGTGCTCCTCGTCGGCCTCGGGTTTGTCCTCGGCGTCTTCGGTGTTCCAACCGTCGAATCCGTCGAGAACCGGTTCGTGGCCGTCAACGACTCTACCACGACGATCAACTCGACCGTCGGCGTCCACAACCCCAACCCCGTCGGTATCACCTTGGGCAATCTCGGGATCTCGTACGCCATCGACATGAACGACCTCACGATGGCGACCGGAGGCCGCGAGGGTGTCGCCATCGAAACCGGCAATGCCTCGCTGGCGTTCCAGACATATCTCGCCAACAACCGCATCCCGGAGTGGTGGTACACCCACGTGGCAAACGCCGAGGTGACCCACATTCTCGTCGACGTGACGCTCTCTCACGGCCTCCTCGGTGGTGACGCCTTCGAAGTGTCCCAGGCCGAAACCGTCGAGACGGACATCCTCGGACAGTTCAACAGCACCGAGACACGGCCCGTCGACGCGGACGCACCCGGGGTCTCCGATCCAGTCCTATATCTGAACGAGACCGCCGCGTGGTACGGTTCGAACCTCTCGGAACGACGAACGCCGATTCGGATGGCGTTCACCGTCTACAATCCGAAGCCGTACCCTTACGCGGTGAGCGAAGTCGGCTACGAGATTCGTATGAACGGCATCGTCGTCGGCGAGGGCAACTCGTCGCGATCCTACGCGGTCCCCGGCGGGAGCGAGCGGACGATCAGGGCGACGACAGTCCTCCGGAACGAGCGACTCGACGATTGGTGGGTCAGTCACCTCGAACGCGACCAGGTAACGAACCTGACCGTCGACACGTACGTCGTCGTCGACCCCGACGCGTCCGGCGTTCTCGGGGAGACGGTTCCGGAATTCCGTATAGACTCTGACGAACTCGACTATGAGACCATCATCGAGACGGACATCTTCGGGACGAAAGATGACGACGGACGCGAACCCGGGTCGGGAGCGGGCGACGACCAGACCCAGACACCGACCCCCGATGGGACGGGCACGCCAACTACGACAGCCGAGGGAACCTCGAGTCCAACACCGTCCGAGTTCGAGACCCCGACCGCGACACCCTCCCCGACACCAACCCCCACACCGACGCCGACCGACGACGGTGGAATCCTTTTCTAGCTGATCGAGATGTGCTCGGACTCCTCGTTGTGGGCGAGGTTCGTCGCG
>CAYUFG010000028.1:0-18575 GCA_964443815.1 uncultured Halobacteriales archaeon
GAGGCGGTCGTCGACGCGATCAGCGGCGGCGCGGCCGGCTGCTGGACGCTCGACAATCGCGCGCCGAGCATGATCCGGGGGGACTTCGAGCCAGGATTTTTCGCCGACTACCAGTACAAGGATCTCCGCATCGCGACCGAGGCCGGCGAGAACTTCGGCTCGCCCATGCCTCAGACCGAACTCGCCCACGAACTCTACAAGTCGATGACTCAGAACGGCATGGGCCGGGACGACAACTCTGGGGTGATGCAGGTGATTGAGATGCTGTCGGGGTCCGAGGCCCGCGTCGAGGAGTGATCGATTCGAGCAGTCGGCCCGGTCAGTCGAGGCGTCGCATCCGGTCACGCGATACCGCCGCGGTACCTGCGATCGCGGCACAACCGGGAAGGCCTGACGCCATTCGGACTCGTCGCCGAACACGCGCCGGAACGCCAACACACGTGCGCCCCGGAGTTGTCACAATCGGCCATCGATGGCGGCGCAACGGCGGAGTATACGAGTAACTCTCATACGCACGTGGAGCGATGTCGAGCAGTTGCCAGCGTTCTTGTGTTCGACGGCTACCGCTTCCACACGTAGACCAGCAACGCGACGAGACCGCCGACGATGGTCAGCAGGGTGAGGATACCGACCACGAGCGCCCACAGGGCCGCGTCGTCAGACCCCCGGCCGGTCGCGTCGGTGTATACCCAGTAAGCAAAGACGACGGCGAGGACGAGGGCCACGAGGCCAACGGGGAACAATCCGATCCCGTCGAATCCCCGACCCTGTAGGAGGAATTGCACGCTCTAGAGGAGCGGCGGCCGACGGGTATCTCTTGAGCTTGATCAGCCATGGTATTGATCTCCTCCACGGAGATGTTTACCACGATTCGAGGAGAAAGTCCACGACTTCAGTCGTCGGAGGACGTCAACAACGGGCGACTCACGCCCAGCTGCTGTAGGGGAGCCGAGAGAGACGGTCGATACCGGGCCTCCGTCCGATTTTTCTCGGCATTGTCGACCACGAACGGAGTACAGATCGGCGCCCGATACCTCATTCGACAAGGCGAGAATAGGGAAATCGGGTAAATGGGATTCTCACGCTGACGCCGGGCGTTGCTGGGTGCGTTCGCCCGGCGCCAGGTCTTCGGTCGTGTTGAGCGCCTCGTCGATCCAGTCCGGGCGACCGACATCCGTCGAGCCGACGTCGGTGTACCGAACCCGCGTCGTGTCGTTGATGTGGCCCACAGCGGCGTCCGTGTCGAGGGATGCCGGAAGCGGCCGTTGGCCGGCGACGGTCCACGTCACCCGGGGGACGAAGCCGTCTTCGCGGACGGTGGCCGTCGTCACACGGATCGTCGTCGCGTTCACGATAGTTCGGTTCCTGGCCTGGATTCGGCGCGTCTCCGACTCGTTCGACGCCAGGCGTGCGTACCGGGTTCCGGATTCGTTCCAGGTCTCGACCACTGTCGCCGCCCCGAGCGCACCCGAGATCCCACTTCGTGTCACGTTCGCTGCCGAGTACGGCTCTGGTGGTTCGTACCGGGTATACGTGACGGAGTTGTTGTCGAGGTCGACGTTGCGTCCAACGGCGACCGTGCCATTGGACCAGACTTCGTCGAGGCGGTGGGATGACCCCTCCGTGGTCTCGACGACGGCTCGGTGGCGGTAGAGATAGTCGCCATTCCGGCTGACCCGGACGCGGGTGTCGTGGGTGACCGCGTAGGTGTACTCGTCGGCTTCGATCCGTTGGGAGGCGTTCCGAGTGAACGTGTACGACACGTTAGCGAGGACGTCGACGTGACCCGCCGACAGAGCCGTGGCGTTCACGACCCGTTCCTCGGTCACGCCGGGGGCGAACTCGGCCGATCCGGAGAGGCCGCTACAGCCGGAGATCGCGAGAAGGGCGACGACTCCGACGACGAGAGCTCGCGTCATACCCGGGCGGTCGGGGAGCAGGCACTAAGGGCTGAAGATAACCCAAACAGCCGTTTGCGTTTGGCCCCTGATAGCGCCGGAAGTACATATTTGCCCCCGCCCCTGCAAACGCCGACAACGGATGCCACCCGATACCACTCCACGACCGGATGGCGGCAAACGAGAGGACCTCGAGGATCAGATGCTCCGCGAGATGCTCCGGACCATGCTGCTGATCCGCCACCTCGAACAGGCCTGGGGTGACGCCTGGCGCGAGGAGCGGGTGCCAGGAATCGTTCCAGCGTTGAGCACCGGCCAGGAAGCCGTCGCCACCGGTGCGGTCGCCGCCCTCGACGAGGGGGACTATCAGTTCACGACTCACCGCGGCATGGCGCCGCAGGTGGCGGGCGGCCTCGACCCCGCCCGGATCCTCGCCGAACTCTACATGAAGGCGGACGGGTACAACGACGGCAAGTCCTACCATGTCACCGACGCCGAGCGTGGCGTGATCGGCATGGGCGGGATCATCGCCGCGCAGGTGCCCGTCGCTGCCGGAAAGGCCCTCGCGGCCGATTTCCGAGGCACCGATCGGGTCTCCCTCGCCTACGTCGGCGAGGGCGCGGCAAACGAGGGCGTGGTCACCGAGTCGCTCACCCTGGCCGCGATGTGGAACCTCCCGCTCGTGATCCTCGTCGTGAACAACGAGTACAACATCTCTCAGCCGGCCGACGAGGCGATTCCTGGCCCCTCGGTCGCCGCCCGAGCAACCGCCTACAACGTGCCAGGTGAGATCGTCGATGGCAACGATCCGGTCGCCGTCTACGGGACCGTCGCCGACGCTGTCGAGCGCGCACGGGCGGGCCGCGGGCCGACGCTCGTCGAGGCCCAAACGACCAGACTCGACGGCCACCTCACGCACGACCCGCAGTTCTACCGATCCGAGGGCGAACTCGCCGACGCTTGGGAGCGGGAGCCAATCGCTCGATTCCGTGTCCGTCTCGAGGCCGTGGACGTCCTCGAGGACGGCGATTTCGACGAGATCGAGTCGGAGGTCCAGTCGGCGGTCGAGGACGCCATCGACTTCGCACAGGACAGCGCCTATCCGGACACCGAGGAAGCCTACGAGGATCTGTGGGCATGACCGACGAGATCTTCGACCGGCGGCTGTTCCGCCGGGACGACGTGCCACCGGAGAAGCAGGATCTACCGGCGGTGAGAACGGCGATCCGTGAGGGCTTGGCCGAGGAGATGCGCCGGGACGAGGAGGTCCTGCTCATGGGCGAGGACATCGCCACCGCGCCGCCCTTCGGCGTCACGAGCGGCCTGGCCGACGAATTCGGCCGCGAGCGCGTCCGGAATATCCCCGCCACCGAGGAGGCGGTCGTTGGCGCGGCGGTCGGCGCGGGAATCGACGGCGTCAGGTCGGTCATCGAGTTCCAGTTCGGCGACTTCCTGTCGGTCGCCGTCGACCAGCTCACCCACCAGGCCGCCATGCTGCGGTACCTCACCGGCGGTCAGGTGTCGGTTCCGATCGTGCTACGGTTGCCCTGTGGCGGCGGTCAGAGCACCGGTCCCCAGCACTCGCAGGCCCTATACTCGTGGACCGCCCACGCCCCCGGCATCAAGGTGGCGTTGCCATCGACGCCCATGGACGCCAAAGGGCTGATCAAGACGGCCATCCGCGACGATAACCCGGTGTGTTTCTACGAGCACAAGTCGCTGTACAGCCATCGGATGGCCGTCCCAGACGAATACGAGGACGCTGACCACGCGATTCCCTTCGGCGAAGCGGCGGTGCGACGGGAGGGCAGCGATGTGACCGTGGTGGCGACGCAGGCGATGGTCCACCACGCCCTCGCGGCTGCCGACCGCCTCGCCGACCGGGGCATCTCCGTCGAGGTGATCGATCCCCGGACGCTGGTGCCGTTCGACACCGAGACGGTCGTCGAGTCGGTCGAGACCACCGGCCGGTTGCTCGTCGTCGACGAGGCCTACCGGACGTGTGGCATCCAGGCTGAAGTCGTCACGCGAGTCGTCGAGCACTGCTTCGACGCGCTCGAGGCGCCGCCGCGACGGCTCGCCAACCCGGACGTGCCCGTGCCGTTCGCGCCGCCGCTCGAGGACGACGTCCTGCCCGACCGGAACGACATCGCGGCCGCGGCGCAGGCACTGGTCGAAACCGGTAACTGACCGGCAGTGCCACGGGGGGCCATGCACGTCATCGGCCTCGACCGCGTCGTCCTCGCGACCCACGACATCGACGAGACCGCCGGCCAGTTCGCCGACGCGCTTGGCCTGGAGTTCTCGGAGACGCTCCACCCGGTGACCGAGACCGACGCCGGCAGCCAGGCGATGGACATGGTCGTCAGCGCCGCGGGGATCGAGATCGTCACACCCGACGATCCCGACGGAGAGATCGCCCGCTTTCTCGACGAAAACGGCCCGGGTCTGTATGCACTCTCCCTGCGTGTCGCGGACCTGGACGCCGCGGAGGCGGCACTCGCGGAGCAGGGCCTGGACCCCGTCGGCGAGTTCGAGTCGCCCGACTTCCGCGAGCGGTTCTACCACCCAGCGGCCTTTGGGGGCGCATTTGTGATCCTCGCGGAGTACGACGCCCCACACCCAGTGGCATCGGCACTCACCTCGGGATAGTCGGGCGCGGCTGACGACTTAAAAAGCCGTCGCGGCACCCCCTCGACCGTGTCACTCACCCACGAGCGTAGCGGCCTGAGTGGCCCTGGTCTGGCGATTAGCCCCCGGAATGCGGTCGGGCGCGGGATCGCGGTCGGCGTCGCGAAACACGGGGGTTTATATAGAATCACAATCATACTTTCATCCGACTATGAGCCAACGGATGCAGGGCCAGCCCATGATCATTCTGGGCGACGACGCCCAGCGCATGAAGGACGAGAGCGCGCAGGACCACAACATCTCGGCCGCGCGCGCAGTCGCGGAGTCGGTCCGGTCGACGCTCGGGCCGAAGGGGATGGACAAGATGCTCGTCAGCTCGACGGGCGATATCACCGTCACGAACGACGGCGTCACCATCCTCGACGAGATGGACATCGACAACCCCACCGCGGAGATGATCGTCGAGGTCGCCGACACGCAGGAAGAGGAAGCCGGCGACGGGACGACCACCGCGGTCGCCATCGCCGGTGAACTGCTCGGAGAGGCCTCGAGCCTGCTCGAACAGGATATTCACCCAACCGCGGCCATCAAGGGCTTCTCGATGGCTTCGGACGAGGCGCGGGACACCGTCGACGAGATTGCGATCGACGTCGACCGAGACGACGAGGACATCCTCCGACAGGTCGCCGAGACGTCGATGACCGGCAAGGGCGCCGAGCAGCACAAGGACCTGCTCGCCCAGCTGGTCGTCGACGCCGTCCGCGCGGTCACCGTCGAGGCCGACGACGGCTCCTACATCGCGGATCTCGCCTACCTCAACGTCGAAACCCAGACCGGCCGACCCGCGGGCGAGTCCGAACTCTTCGAGGGCGGCCTCATCGACAAGACGCCGGTCCACGAGAACATGCCCGAGGACGTCCAGGACGCGGACGTCCTCCTGCTGGACACGCCCATCGAGGTCGAGGAGACCCAGGTCGACACCGAGGTCAGCGTCTCCGACCCCGACCAGATCCAGCAGTTCATCGAGCAGGAAGAACAGCAACTCGAGGCGATGGTCGACCGCATCGACGAACTCGGCGCCGACGTCGTCTTCTGCCAGAAGGGCATCGACGACATGGCCCAGCACTACCTCGCCAAGGAGGGCATCCTCGCCGTCCGCCGCGTGAAGAAGTCCGACGTGGAGTTCCTCCGCGAGGTGCTGGGTGCCTCCATCGTCTCCGACCTCGACGACGCCACCGCCGACTCGCTGGGCCACGGCGACGTCGTCCGCGACGCCAACGACGAGGCGTTCCACGTCACCGGCACCGGCGACTCCCACGGCGTCACGCTCCTCCTGCGTGGCTCCACCGACCACGTCGTCGACGAGCTCGAGCGCGGCGTCTCCGACGCCCTCGAGGTCGTCGCCCAGACCGTCTCCGACGGCCGCGTGCTCGCCGGCGGCGGCGCGATCGAGGTCGAGCTCGCCTCCCGGCTGCGCGACTACGCCGACTCCGTCTCCGGCCGCGAGCAGCTCGCCGTCGAGGCGTTCGCCGACGCGCTCGAGCTCGTCCCCCGCGTGCTCGCGGAGAACGCCGGCCTCGATTCGATCGACACGCTGGTCGACCTGCGCTCGGCCCACGAGTCGGGCGACGAGCACGCCGGCCTGAACGTCTTCAGCGGCGACGTCGAGGACACCTTCGAGGCGGGCATCGTCGAGCCGGCCCACGCCAAGCGACAGGCGCTCTCCGCGGCTGCCGAGGCCGCGAACCTCGTGCTGAAGATCGACGATATCATCTCCGCCGGCGACCTCTCCACCGAGGGTGAGGACGACGAGGGTGGCGCCCCTGGCGGCGGCATGGGCGGAATGGGCGGCGGCATGGGCGGTATGGGTGGCATGGGCGGGGCGATGTAGACCGAGCAACGGAAACACGCCACCACGAACGTCCACCGAATTGTCCGCTGACTACCCACCGATTTCTCCATTTTCGGCCGGCTAGCATCGCGCACACGACTCGACCGGCCGCCCGCGGCTTTCGGCCGTTCCGGAACCATCCCGATGACGGTCTTTATGCGGCCCTGTGTCGATCCCTCCATGCACTCGACGATCCAAGAGCCAGCCACGGTCGCGTCGACGTCACGCCGATCGGCCCAGCCCGTCACCGACGGCGACGTCCGCGTCGTCTACAACGCCGTCCGGATGCTCGTTCCCGAGATGACGACGCTCTCGCTCGATGAGCTACTCGCGGTGACGCGGCTCGAGCCGGGCGCCGCCGCGGTGGCGATGGACCGGCTGGGCAGGGAGGGGCCGCTTTCGATCCACCGCCTCGACGCTGAGGAGCCTGCGTGGTTGGTCCGTCGGACAGACCGATGATCAACTGCGATCGCGTCCAGACCCCGGCCGCCTTCGAGGACGACTGGCGGGTCGCCTGTCCCGAGGGTCACGTCCGCCTCCAGCCCGCGGATTCGAAGGCCACGGCGTACTGCGAGTCCTGCGACAGGAGTTTCGCGTGGGACGTGCTTGTTGACCGGAAGCGGACGACGTCGAGCGGATGAGCCGCCCGCCCAACTAAGTGTCGCCCGTCCCTATATTCGCCCATGCAGACCCTCCTCCTCGGCCCCGACGCCGTCGCGGCGAGCGCGGATCTCCCGGCCGTCATCGACGCCGTCGAGGCCGGGTTCGCCGCCTACGCCCGGGGCGACGCCCAGATGCCCGCCAAGTCCTACATCGACCTGCCACAGCACGGCGGCGACTTCCGCTCCATGCCTGCCTACATCGACGCGACGGACGAGGATTGGGAAGCCGCCGGGGTCAAGTGGGTCAACTCCCACCCCGATAATCCCGACCGCCACGACCTCCCGACGGTGATGGGGACGATGATCTACTCGGACCCGGAGACGGCGTTCCCGCTGTCGCTGCTCGACGGCACGACACTGACTCGGCTTCGGACCGGGGCAGCCGCTGCCGTTGCCACGCGGTATTTCACGCCCGAAGACGCCGACTCGCTCGGTCTCGTCGGGGCGGGCGTCCAGGCCCACGCGCAACTCGAAGCAATCGCAGCGGTCCGGCCCATCGAGCGGGTCGTAATCGCCGACCGAGACGAGGAGACGCTCGCGGCCTTCGAAGCCGAGTACGGTGATGGGTTCGATGTCGTCCGCGGATCGATCGACGAGGCCGCCGCCTGTGCCGTCGTCTCGACCACGACACCCGTCCGCGACCCGATCGTCCACGCGGTCGGCCCGGACACGCACGTCAACGCGATGGGCGCGGACGCCGCCGGCAAACACGAGATCGCGGACGCCGTCCTCCAGGATGCGACCATCGTCATCGACGACTACGATCAGTGCACCCACTCCGGCGAGATCAACGTACCCTGGAGCGCGGGCGTGCTCGTCGACGATGACATCTACGCCGAACTCGGCGAGGTGGTCGCCGGGCAGGTGGCACCAGTTCGCGAGGGTGTGACCGTCTTCGATTCGACCGGGCTCGCCATCCAGGATGTCGCCGCCTCGCACGTCGTCTACGAGAACGCCCGTGACGCCGGACGTGGGACTGAATTCGCGCTCGTGGGGACGGAGACGTAGTGCGGACGGGTGCCCCCCCTCTGGTCATCCACGGCCTGATCTACGGTGGACCCACCGTTACTCCCAAGCACTGATTAGCGTGGTCGCACTGCTGTCTGTGTCGTGGGACTCGACCGATCGGAACTCGCGAAGGGGTGGGACCAAACGCGGCAGTATCTGCTATCCCACCACGAGTCTGATGAGTGGGATCGGTGTTACACACCGCGGATATTCGGTCGCCGCGTTCGCCTCTGCGCCCGGTGTCTCGGCATCTATCCCGGGATTCTCCTCGGGTTGCTGGCGACCACACTCCTCCAACTGCCCGTCTCCCACTACTACCTCGTCGTACTGTTACCGCTCCCCGCGCTCGTTGACTGGACGGTGACGAGTTTTTCCGCGTGGGACGGATACAACGCCGTGCGAACGGTGACAGGTCTCCTTCTAGGTGTGGGGTACGCGGTCGGGCTCGTCCACGTCGTGGGCGATGCTGATTTTGGTGTGATCGCTGTCGGTGGGATCTACGCCATCGCAGCCGCAGCTCTGCTCGCGCGGGCAAATTCCCGAGGCTCGCCATCCAAGCATTTATGATGACTACGCTGGTGATATGACGAAAATGAAACATTGCATCAACTGCGGATCGGAGATCAACGACAACGCCGAGATCTGTGGCAGCTGCGGAGTGAACCAGACGAAGTCACTCGAGGGGGGTCACGACGAGAGAAATGCCGACCAAAAGTACTGTGTCGAGTGTGGCGAGTTGATCAACAAGCGGGCTGAGGTGTGTCCGGAGTGTGGTGTTCGACAGCCCTCATCGGGATCCTCGGGTGGGTCGAACAGCGACCAGATGGCTGCGGGCATCCTCGCCATCCTGCTCGGAGGCCTCGGGGCCCATAAGTTCTACCAGGGCCGGACCGGGCTCGGACTCTTGTATCTGTGTTTCTTCTGGACGGCCATCCCCGCATTGCTCGGCCTGATCGAGGGGATTCTCATGCTCGTCGCCGACGAGGAGGAGTACGAGCGCAAGTACGCCGACGGCGACATTCTCGGCTCGTGATCCGAGCTCACGGGCAACGGTAGGATCGGCACCCACGGACAGATCGTCTCCGGCCCTCGGCGATAGTGGTCCGATGCGGTGGCACGCTCGACTGCCTCGAGCCCGGCACTCGCGGGAATGCTGAAAGCCCGGCTCGTCGGTACTTCTTGCGTGAGGCGACACGTACCACCAGCAATTTTGGTGATGGGGCCCGCCGTGCGGGCATGAACCGTGGCACTGTATCGGGATCTCCACTCTGGCACTGTCCGGCGGTTCGAGGGGAGCCGTGACGTCGCCGGACAGTCGCCGTCTCGGCCAGTTTGTGGGCACCCTGACGATTGCGGCCCTGGCCGTGAGCGTCGCCTACAGGGTCACCGACGTGGGATTCCTGGCGCTCACGTCACTCTACATGTTTTCGCCACTGGTCGCCGGGGTCGTCGTCTGCCTCGTCAACGGGATCTCATTCTCGCGGGTAGGCCTCAGAGTCGGACGCCCGCGCTGGCTGGTCATGGCCGTACTGCTTTCCTTGCCAATCATTCTGGTCACCCTGCTCGTCTCACTTGTGGTCCCTGGGGTCGTGTTCGATCCCACGGCAGAGCCGATCCCGGGCGCCGGACTGCCGCCGGGCGTCCCAGGCGTGCTGGCGACGATCGGGCTGGCTCTGGCGCTCGGCGCGACGATCAACGCCGTCTTCGCCCTCGGCGAGGAGTTCGGATGGCGGGGTTACCTCCTCTGGGAGCTCGCCCCGCTCGGGTTCTGGCGGGCCTCGGTCGCAATCGGCGCGATCTGGGGCCTCTGGCACGCTCCGGCGATCCTCGAGGGGTACAACTACCCCTCGTTTCCGCTCATCGGCGTGCTCGCGATGGTCGTGGTCGGAGTGGCCCTCTCACCCCTCTACACGTACCTCGTGGTGCAGGCAAAGTCGGTGGTCGCGGCGGCACTCCTCCACGGTGTGTTCAACAGCTCCGCCGGGCTCGTGATCGCCTACGCGGCCACCGACGACGTCCTCCTCCGCGAACTGGTCGCCAGCCCGATCGGGCTGGCGGGCATCGTGACCTTCGCGCTGGCTGCCGCCGCGATTGCGCTTGCCGCTCCGCCCGGCCTCGACGAGGCGTTTCCCGATCGAGCTCCCTCGCGGGACTGAGCAACTCCCAGACCTTTTCGTCCGGACGCTCTGCCCGGATTAGTCCGGTCGCGGGACGAACCGCTCAGTCCCCTTCTCGACGAGTGCGGGAAACCGCCGTGACAGGAACAGCCCGAGTTTCGTCTTCCAATCCGCGACGATCACGCGCTCGGTCGATTCGATCTTGTCGGCCAGGTTCCGGCCGACGTCAGCCGGATCGCTTAGCAAAGCCGCCGGGTAGCCGAGTTCCCGGGCGGACCGAGTGTTCGTCAGCGGTGGATGCATCACCGTACACGCGACGTCCTCGTGGCGTAACTCCAACCTGAGCGACCGCACGAGGGATTCGATCGCGCCCTTGGTCGAGGCGTAGCCGGTCAGTCCGGGGTGGCCCACGAGGCCGGCGCCCGAACTCATCGTGTGGATGATGCCCGCGTTCCGTTCGCGCATGTGAGGGAGCACCGCGTGGATCAGGCGGAGGGTGCCGAAGTAGTTCACCTCGAACTCGCGGCGGGTGTCCGCGATCGTGTGGTTCTCGAAAGGGGCGAACGTTAAGACGGCGGCGTTGTTGACGAGAATATCGATACGGTTCCAGTCCGACAGGACTGTCTCGACTGCCCGCTCGACGTCGGCCGTCTCGGTCACGTCACATTCCAGGCACCGAACCCGGTCAGGGTAGTCGTCCACGATCGACTCGAGGTTCGTTCCCTCCACGTCGAGGCCGGCGACGCGGTAGCCGCGACCGACGAGCGATCGGAGGAGGTGGTGGCCGATGCCGTCGTTTGCGCCTGTGATGACGACGACGCGGTCGCGGCCGTGGGAAGACATACTCTCATCGATTCGATCCACCGGGCAAGAAATCATTCGGTCGCTCGCCCGACGTATCGACGATCGAACCGCCGGCCGAACGCGGCCCCCACGCCGTGAATTCGCCGCTGATCGACGCGTCGGCCGAGCCTGTTATCACGCTACGAATGCCCTTTACCGCGTTGTGTCTGTGGGTGTATCCTTCCCTACCTGTCGCGATGACGTTTCGATTCCGGTAGCGGAGCCGCCGGCGGAACTCGCCCCCCGTCCTCGTAGACCTCGAACCGCACCAGGGGGCGGGAGGCGAATGTCGACCCCGCGGGCAACTCTCGCTCGTCGCCCCCGACGTGTGACGTCTCGTCGGGCGACGCGTCTGAGCCACTGCTAAAACGGGCCGCTCGAGTTCGAGACTCCGCTCGTCCCCCTCGGTCCCCAGTTACCGCCAGCGTGAGCTCGTCGGGCGTCTCGACTAGCACGGATTCCTTCCCGGAACCGACCCGGACCGCACCCGCTCACACGCCGTCCGTGACATCGCGCAGTAGTGCCGCGATTTCATCGCGACCGGCCCTATTGGTCCGCTCGTCGCCTAGGATCTGGTTCACGGTACCTTTTGTGGACCGACATGGATAACATCACCCAACCGGAGAAAGCGTACTACCTCACCAGCTCTGACACGTCGAGACTGCGGTGGGCTCCGGAAGTTAGCAAACCCACGGCTGATTCGGGGCGTGCCCTTCTGGCCAGCCGGAATTGGATCGGGGAAGGGAAAGCTATAGACGGGTCCGACGGCCAACGTGAGACCATGACCACTGCGGGTGAGCAGCGCGAGCGCGGCTTCGACCACGCCGAGGTGGAGCCTAGGTGGCAGGCGGCGTGGGCCGACGCCGACGTCTTCCGGATCGGGGACGAGGAGACCGACCCGACGTACGTCCTGGCGATGTTTCCCTACACGTCGGGCAACCTCCACATGGGCCACGTCCGCAACTACACGATTACGGACGCCTACGCCCGATTCGAGCGGATGCGCGGCGAGAGCGTCCTCCACCCGATGGGCTGGGACGCCTTCGGGCTGCCCGCCGAGAACGCCGCCGAAGAGCGGGACACCAACCCCCGCAAGTGGACGATGAACTGCATCGCCACGATGAAAGAGCAGATGAAGGCGATGGGCTTTGGCTACGACTGGGACCGGGAGGTCACCACCTGCGAGCCTGATTACTACCGCTGGAATCAGTGGCTGTTCCAGCGGTTTCGTGAGGAAGGACTGGTCGACCGCCGGGCCGAGGAGATAAACTGGTGTCCCTCGTGTGAGACCGTCCTCGCGGACGAGCAAGTCGAGGGTGACGACGAGATCTGCTGGCGGTGCGAGACGCCTGTCGAGGCGCGGGACCTTGAGCAGTGGGTCCTCACGATCACCGACTACGCCGACGAACTTCTCGAAGACCTCGAGGGGCTCGACGGCTGGCCGCCCAACGTCCGCGAAATGCAGCGCAACTGGATCGGCCGCCAGGAGGGCGACGCGGTCGAGTTCGAACTCACTACCGGCGACGACGTCGAGATCTTCACCACGAGACTCGACACAATCTACGGTGCGACGTTTTTCGCACTCGCGCCGGGTCACGACGTCGCCCAGGCCATCGCGGAGAAGGACGATGCGGTCGCCGAGTACGTCCACGAGGCTGAACACGCGGACGATCTCGACGAGACTTCGGGGGTGTTCACCGGGGAGTACGCCCACAACCCCGCGACCGGCGAGGAGATTCCCGTCTACGTCGCCGATTACGTCCTCGAAGACGTCGGCACCGGCGCACTGTACGCCGTCCCGGCACACGACGAGCGCGACCACGCCTTCGCCGAAGCTCACGACATACCCATCGAACAGGTCGTCGAACCCGGACCGGATGCGAACGTTGACCCCGAAGCCGTCGACGTTGAGGAAGCGGCGTACACCGAGGACGGCGTCCTCGTGAACAGCGGCGATTTCGACGGCCTCACGAGTCAGGAGGCCCGCGAACGATTCGTCGACGAGTTCGACGGCGATCACCGCGTCGAATACCGCCTGCGAGATTGGCTCATCTCTCGCCAGCGCTACTGGGGCACGCCTATCCCGATGATCGACTGTCCCGACTGTGGATTCGTCCCCGTCCCCGAGGATGACCTGCCCGTCGAACTTCCCGAGTTCGTCCACACGACGGGCAACCCACTCGACGCTGCCGAAGCGTGGAAACAGGTTGACTGTCCGGAGTGCGGGGCTGACGCCGTCCGAGAGACGGACACGATGGATACCTTCGTCGACTCGTCGTGGTACTTCCTCCGGTACATCTCGCCGGACCTCGACACCGCGCCGCTCGACGCCGACCGCGCTTCCGACTGGATGCCCGTCGACGAGTACGTCGGCGGCGTCGAGCATGCGGTGATGCACCTGCTGTACGCCCGCTTCGTCACCAAGGTGATCGACGACGTCGACCTGCTCGACGGGGTTCGCGAGCCGTTCACCAACCTCACCAACCAGGGGATGGTGCTTCTTAACGGTGAGAAGATGTCGAAGTCCAAGGGTAACGTCGTCTCGCCCCAGCGGATCGTCGAGGAGTACGGCGCGGACACGGCCCGCTTTTTCATGATGAGCGCGGCCCAGCCCGAGAAGGACTTCGACTGGACCGAGGAGGGCGTCCGATCAGCCCACAACTTCCTCCAGAATCTCCACGAGCTGGCAGAGCGGTACGCGGAGGGGGACGTCGACACCGCCGACGGCCGTATCGAGGTCGACGACGGCCTCGACGTCGAACTGACGACCTACGTCGCCGAGTACGTCTCCCGGGAGGTCGACGCCACAGCTGTAACTGCTACCGAGGAGTTTGAGGCATTCCGCTTCAACCACGCGCTGCAGGCCGTTCGGGAACTCGTCTCGTTGCTTCGCCAGTACGAGGGCCACGCGACCGTGGAGACGGCCACGTTCGAACGCGGGTTGACGGTTGCGGCGAAGCTGGTCGCGCCCGTGGCCCCACACGTCGCCGAGGAGATTTGGGCACAGCTCGACGGTGATGGTTTGCTCGCCGAGGCGGCCTGGCCCGAGGCGGAACTGCCCGCGAACTACGACATCGAACGCCGGCTTATCGAGAACACCCGCGAGGACGTCCGCGACATCGTCGACGTCGCGGGCATCGACGACCCCGCGTTGATCCGGATCGCCGTCGCCCCGGCGTGGAAGCACCGGGTGCTCGCCCTCGCCCGCGACGCGGACGGCGACGTCGTCGGGACCGTGATGCAGGACGAGGCGCTCCGCGAGCGGGGTGAGGCGGCCGCAAACTTTGCGAAGGACCTCGCGGGGGCAGGCCACGTCGACGAGCAGCTTGACCCCGAGCGCGAGCGCGAGGCACTCGGACGCGCTCGCTGGCTGATCGAGCGTGAGTTCGATGCCGACGTCGAGATCGTCGCTGCCGGCGAGGCTGATGCGGACCTCGTTGCCGACGCCCGGCCCGGTCGGCCAGCGATCCACATCGAGTGACTTCGAAAGTGACCGGCGTCGACGATCTTTCCGCACCACCCCGGCTGGGAATTCATGGGTAGCCGCCTCGTCGGCGCCCACGGCGCAATCTTCCGCGAGCGGGACCTGCAGGTTCTGATCCTCGCGGGTGCCGTCACGCCACTCGCGGTCTCACTCATCTCGCCTGTGTTCGAAGTTCTGATCGGCACGTTCGACGCCTCGCCGTCGACCATCGGCCTCCTCGTGTCGGCGTACACGGCGCCGAGTCTGGTCCTGATCCCGCTTGGCGGCGCGCTCAGCGACCGGTACGGCCGGAAACGTGTGATGATCGCCGGCCTCGTGCTCTTCGGGGCTGCCGGCGCGGCCATCTCCCTCACGACGACCTTCGAGATTGTCCTCGGACTGCGCGCCCTGCAGGGCGTCGGGTCTGCCGGTACGACGCCGATCGTGGTCACGGCGATCGGCGACCTGTACAGCGATGCCGAGGCCGCCACGGCCCAGGGGGTCCGGATGACCGCCGTCGGTACCGCCCAGGCGATCTTTCCCCTTGCCGCCGCCCTTCTCGTCGCCGTCGCTTGGCAACTCCCCTTCCTCATGTACGCGATGGCCCTGCCCGTCGCGGCGCTCGTGTACTGCTTTTTCGACGAGACACTGGGGACGAACGCGGGCGACGCCCGGGGTCACGACCGGTCGTACCGTCGCCGGCTATCGGAGCAACTTGCCCGGCCGCGGGTCGTTGCCCTCCTGGTGGCATATGCCGGACCCACGTTCCTCTATTTCGGTTTTCAGGCGTACGTCGCGGTGATGCTCGTCCGCGTGCTCGATGGGTCGGCGGGCGTCGCAGGCGTGGTCGTTGCGACCTTCAGTATCGTCTACGCCGTCGCCGCCACGCAGGCCGGACGGACGACGGCGTGGTTCGGCCACCGGTACCGTCCCCTCGTCGGATCGAATCTCGTGATGGCAGCCGGACTGACAACCTTCGCGTTCGCACCAAACGTTCCGGTCGCCGTCGCCGGCGCGGTGGGCTTTGGCGCGGGATACGGTCTCTCCCTCTCGCTGTGTCGGAGCATCGTGCCGGAACTCGCACCGCCGGACCTACGCGGGGGCGTCGTCAGCTCCGGCGAGACGCTCGGCCGGTTCGGGGCGACGATCTCGCCGGCGATCGTTGGCACGCTCATCGGTGTGCTTAGCCCGGTTTCCGGGTTCGCTTCGGCCGTCCGGTGGTCGATCGGTGCCGTCGCGGTCGTCATCGGCGTCCTCGGCGTGGCCTCGGTCCTGCTCGCGGCCCGGCTCGACGAGACCGTCTGACCACCGCGGCACATCGGCTGGGTGTCCGCTTTACCCCCCTGCAGGATGCCTGGACGCCGGTCTCACTTCCCAACTGTGGCGAGAAAGTCGAACAGGCGCGTTCGCAGCCGAGATTCCGCATCGCGCGAGAACCGATGACCCTCCCCGGCGACCTTTTCGAGAAGGACGTTCGTCTCGAGGGCGGCGGCCGCCTCGAAGCTGTCGCCGATGTCCACGGAGGCGTCGTCCGCACCGTGAACGATTGCGACTGGACAATCGAGGCCGTCGACAACGGCTTCGTATGGATACCGATCGAGGTCGGCGAAGAACCGCTCGTCAATCCGCCGTCCGGTTTCGAGTACGACCTCCCCCTCGTGTTCGACCTGTGCGCGACGCTCGTCGAACGTCCGGTTGAATGTGACTGGTGCGCGCGTCAGGACGGCTGCCGGATCGAGATCGAGCGCGCCATGGAGGGCCACCTTGCCGCCGAAACTCGACCCGAACAGGACGAGCCGGTCGGGGTCGAAGTACTCGACCACCGCCCGGAGGTCCGACAGCTTGTCCCCGAGTGTCTGGTCGACGAACCGGCCATCGGCCTCTCCACAGCCCCGGAAGTCGAAGCGGACGCCGTGATAGCCCGCGGCGACCGCCCGCTCACACCGACCCTCGTAGCTGCCGGACTTGTCGCTCTGGAAGCCGTGACAGCACACCATCCAGCCGTCGGCGCCCTCCGGTTTCTCGTGGTGGATGGCGGTGACAGACTCCCCGTCAGCGACCGGAATCCGATGGCGGGTCGGCATTCACTCGAGGCTGACGAGGCCCTCGTCGAGCAGGTCCATGAGGACGGAGCGGGCATGACCGTCCGGATTCACCTGTTCGTAGACGCTGGCGATCTCGCCGTCAACCAGCACGAATGTCGTTCGCGGGGTGCGGCCGTCGTCCCGTAACGCCAGGCCGAAGGCTTCGGCCACATCGCCGTCGGGATCGGCGAGCAGGTCGAACTCGATACCCTCGTCCGCCGCGAACTCGGCGTGGGACTCGACCGTGTCCGTCGAGACGCCGTAGACGGAAACGCCAGCCTCGCGGTAAGTCTCGGCCTCGAGCCCGAACTGGTCGGCTTCGGTCGAACAGCCGGGCGTGCCGTCTTCCGGGTAGAAGTACACGACGGTGGGCGTGTTGAAGTCTGGCGCGATCGAATCGCCGTGCTGATTCCGCGCAGTGATCGCGGGTGCGGCGTCGCCTGGTGACAACATGCCAATCACTGGGGGGCCGTCCGTGATAGTCGTTAGGAGACGTCGATCGACGTGCCCTCGCCAGCGGACCGTTTCGGCAGTCGCACCGTCAGCACGCCGTTCGAATGCGCGGCCTCAGTTTCCTCCGGGTCGACCGGTGCTGGCAAGGAGAGCGTCCGGCTGACCGACTCCTCTCGCCGCTCGCGGCGGTGGACGGTCCCCTCGGTTCGTTCGGACTCCGTCGAGCGGGTCGCGGTGATCTCGAGGCGGTCGTCGTCGTGGAGCTGGATATCGATATCGGCGGCGTCGTAGCCGGGCAGGTCGGCCGTCACCTCGATCTCGTCGTCGTGTTCGACGATGTCGACAGCAGGTCCATCGGCGAGGTGGGATCCGCCGCCAAGCTGGTCGAAGACGCGTTCGATCTGGTCGAAGGGATCCTCGCGGCTCATACCTCAGCCTACGGTCGCGGCGGGTATAACTTCACGCTCTCAGACGACCGTTTCGCTGTCGTAGGAGCCCAGCCGGCGGACCCAGCCTTTCTCGGCGAGGGCCTCGATTTCTACCAGTGCCGCCTCCGTTCGCTCCTCGTACAGCCCGGCGGCGATATCGATGTGGAAAACGTAGTCTCCGAGCCGCTCGCCGCTCGGACGGGACTCGACCCGCGTGAGATTGATGTCCCGATCGGCGAAGGGTTCGAGCAGTTCCAGCAGCAGACCGGGGTAGTCGACATTGGGGTAGACGATGAATGACGTCTTTGAGCCGGCATCGCTGCGCTCGCTTGGCGGCGCGACGACGAGGAACCGCGTCGCGTTCGAGGTGCGGTCCTGGATGTCCGACGCGACGACGACCAGACCGTCCTCGCCTGCGTTATCCGGGTGGCCGATGCCCGCCACGCTGTCGTCGTCGCGGGCGCGCTGGACCCCGCGGGCAGTGCTCGCGACGGCTTCCAGATCGACGTCGGGATAGTTTGCCTCGAGGTAGTCTCGGCACTGAGCCAGCGCTTGGGCGTGGCTGGCGACGACGTCGAACCCCTCATCTTGGGCGAGCAGGGCGTGGCGGATCGGGGTGACGACTTCGCGGACGACGGCGATATCGTGGTCCGCGAAGGCGTCGAGCGACTCCGTGACGCTACCCTCGATGCTGTTCTCCACCGGCACTACCCCACGGTCGTAGTCGCTTGCGGCGACTGCTTCGATGATGGCCGTCACCGACTCGGTGAACTCGATGTCACCATCTTCGGCGATGGCTCCGGCGGCGCGGTGCGAGTACGTCCCCGCCGGCCCCAGCGTCAGCACGTCCATGACCTCGGTTCGACGAGCGGCGGCAAAAGACCCGCGATCGGCGCGCTACAGGAACTCCCGAACGTCAGAGTACCACATGTCGTGTTCGTCGACGGCGTCGATCGCCCGGGCGACCCGGACCGCGATGGCGTGCCAGCACAACTCCTCAGGGTCCGCGGCGTCGAGGTTGAACTCGGCGTCCTTGCAGGTACAGCCGTCGTCCTCGACGACGTACTCCTCATCGTGGCCGACGACGACCGTAAAGT
>CAYUFG010000029.1:0-18323 GCA_964443815.1 uncultured Halobacteriales archaeon
CGTCGAAGCCGAGTTCCCGCTGGCAGTACAGACACTGGCTGGCGAAGGCCTCGTTTAGCTCGACGAGGTCGTAGTCGTCGGTGTCGCGTCCGGTTCGCTCACACAGCCCCCGCACCGCCGGCACCGGTCCGATTCCCATGATCGTGGGGTCGACGCCCGCGACGTTGTGGTCGCCGACAGTTGCGAGGACGTCGAGTCCGTTGTCGGCGGCGAACGAGCGACTGGTGAGGAGCAGCCCGGCAGCGCCGTCGGAGATCTGCGACGCGTTCCCCGGCGTGACGGTCCCATCTTCCTTGAACACCGTCGGGAGCTCGGCGAGTGCCGCAAGCGAGGTCTCGTACCGGATACCCTCGTCCTCGGTCACCGACCCCTCCTCGGTCTCCACGGGGACGATCTCGTCATCGAACCGACCGGAATCGGTCGCCTCGGCGGCGCGCTCGTGGCTGCGGAGAGCGTACTCGTCCTGGGCCTCCCGGCTGACGCCGAACTCCTCTGCCACCGTCTCGGCGGTCATCCCCATGGTGAGGTCCTCGATATCGTACAGCTCGGCGATCCTCGGGTGGACGTTGCCGTAGTTCTCGCCGATCTTCACGCGCGTCATCGACTCGACGCCCCCGGCGATCAGCACCTCTCGCTGCCCGTTGGCGATCGCGTCGGCCGCCCGCATCACCGACTCCGCCGAGGACGCACACCAGCGGTTGATCGTCGTCGCGGGGACGTCCTCGCCGAGGTCCGAGAGGATACTGATCACGCGCGCCATGTTGTTGCCCTGTTCCCCGCGCTGTTGGGCACAGCCCCAGATCAGGTCGTCGACCTCGGGGCCGTCCAAACCGGCGTCGGCGAGGAGGCGGTCCACCACCGCCACCGAGAGGTCCTCGCTGCGGCAGTCGGCGAGCGCCCCATCTTCCTTGCCTTGTGGCGTCCGACGCGCGGCGGCGACGACTGGTGTTGGCATGGTATCCACTCGCGGCCGGGGCGGCATAAACCTCCTGTAGCGCGTTTCGAGGGGCTTATACCGGCTGCCGGCGAACTTCTCGGGGAATGAGTGACCCGGAGCTCGATGTCGTGGAGTTCGTGCTGACAGCGATCGTCTACACGGAAGACGAGTCGCTCGATCCAGACGACCTGCCGCCGGTCGCGAGACGGGCCTTCTACGACGACGCCCGGATCGAACGGCCGTTGACGCCCACCTCAGAGGGTGCCAGCCTGTACTCGGGACTGGCCCGGCCCTGGGAGGCCGTCTCCGGGTTGATGTTCACCGACCGGGACGACTTCTCGGGCGAGATCACGTTCACCGATCGGGACATGGCCGAAGACTGGTACCGCGACCGGACGGACGCCGAGCGATTACTCGGGAATCCGACGCTGGCACAGTACTTCGAGGACGAGTTCGACGAGGTTACCTACGAAGTCGCCCGTGAGCGGAACCGGCCGGCACGGACGGACCGGGCGGCCATCGACGCCCAGCTCAAGGACTACTTCGATGACGACGACGAGGAGGAGATGCTCGACCTGGTCGACATCCGCGCGCCCGAGGAGGTCGACCAGACACTCGACGAAATCGTGCTCACGGGAGAGCAGGAGGGCGAGGTGCTCAAGATAGTCAAGGCGATAGAGCACCGCCAGTACCTCGCGGATATCGGTCTCAGGGAGATCGGCAAGCTGCTATTCGTCGGCCCGCCAGGGACCGGCAAGACATCGGTCGCCCGCGCGCTCGCCCAGCGGCTGCACCTGCCGGTTGTCGAGGTGAAGCTCTCGATGATCACCAGCCAGTACCTCGGCGAAACGGCCAAGAACGTCGAGAAGACCTTCGAAGTCGCCAAGCGACTCGCCCCCTGTATTCTGTTCATCGACGAATTCGACTTCGTCGCCAAGACCCGTTCCTCAGACGAACACGCAGCTATCAAGCGGGCTGTCAACACCCTCCTGAAGAACATCGACGAGGTCAGTCTCATCAACGACGAGGTGCTGTTGATCGGCGCGACGAACCACCCGGACCAGCTCGACGCCGCCGCCTGGCGCCGCTTCGACGAGATCGTCAACTTCCCCAAGCCAGACCGGCAGATGCGCGCGGACATTCTCCGGATCGTCACCGAGGAGATGGATATCGCCGACTTCGACCCAGACGAGATGGCCGAGCGCACCGAGGGGCTCACTGGTAGCGATCTCCGGCTGGTCCTCCGGGAGGCGGTGCTCGACGCGCTGACCGAGGAGCGCACGACACTCACCCAGGAGGACCTCATGGCGGCCGTCGAGGACTTCGAGGAGCGGGATACCCTGAAGAACCTCGACATGATCGAGGGAGACCACGACGCGCTCGTCGCCGGCGGCTCCCCGAATATCGGCGAGGAGGCCACCGACGGCGGCCACGAACACGCCCACGACTGATCCCGCCGATTCCCACCCGGCGGCGTATTCGGGCCCTTGGCCGGAACGGAGGGCGAAGACTTCCGGGCGAACGCGGCTTCGACAGTGAACGCTCGGGTCTCCGGCTGCGCGCCGGCCCCACGGCGACTTCGAATTATGGCTCGGGTCTGACGCTGCGTCGTTCGACCGGGTCGCCGACAGCGATCGTCGTGCCGGCGGCCGCGTCGGACACCCGTGCGGTGACCATTACCCGGAAGTCGTGGTCGTACCGCGTCGAGTCGGTCCACGGTGGCTTGGTGGCACGTCGGTTCTCGATGAATGTCGCCCGAAAATCGGGCGTCACCGCCCCGGTGTCCGGGTCTCGCGTTGGGGTGACACAGCGAGCGCAGGGGGTGACGCCGAGCAGTGCAGCGTCACCGATACTGAATTCGACGACCTCTTCTTGGTCGGCGAACAGCCGGTCACACCAGAACGGCGGGACGCCGTCGATCTCCAGATTGGCCCGGAATCGTCGCCGAGCCGAGTCCACGGCGATGTCGAACCACGCCGCCAGTTCGCGGAGCGTGGCCGTGGCGACGATAGATGGGCCATGGTCGGTGCGGTCCGGCCGACCCCCCGCGACGCGCCTCACGCTGACGGGCCGGTCGAAGTAGTCCGATAGCCAGTCGTTCAGTTGCGCGTGGACGGTCGTCTGCGCCCCTGTCTCCCCATCCCAAAGGTCGAAGCGCTGGGCGGACGGAGGCGAGGCGGCGTGGCGACGGAGTTCGAGCGCCGGACCGCCGTCGGCCTCCGGTACAAACGTCGAGCGGAGCCGGTGGATTTTCTCCGTCTTCTTGCCGTTCACGAAGGCCGCCATTTCGGCGGTCATCGGATCGAAAGGCTCGTTGGCGGGTCGGTCAGCGACGACCCACCGGCGGTCGCCGGCGAGGGCCGCGTCCGTGCGGAGCGTGGCCGCGTCGCGTTCCTCCCGGTCGAGCCCTTTGACGGGAAACCGTTGGATACCTGCGAGGCGTGGATCGGCGTCGTCAAGCGTCGCGACGGAGTGGTCGGCGACCCAGTCTGGCATTGGAATGTCGTGGATCCGGCCGGGTGAAAATCCTGCCGCTGCCCGGGCCGCTTTTGGCGCTGGCCGCCCTGTCCAGTTGCGTGCAGGTCACGCTGCTGGGCGCGGGCGACACCACCGGAACGCCGACCGTTGGCTGTGACTGTGACACCTGTGAGCGGGCGCGGGCCGAGGGCATCGAGCGATCCAGGTTCTCGGTCCACGTCCGCAACGACCGCACCGGGGAGGACCTCCTCGTCGACTTCAGCCCGGACTTCCGAGCGCAGTTCCTCCGCGAGGGCCTCCCCGCACCCGACGCCGGCATCGTTACCCACGTCCACTTCGACCACCTGGACGGCTTGGGCAACTGCTACCGGATCACCGACCACCTCGACGTGTACGCCGCCGACGAGCGCGACCCCCTCACCGGCGAAAGCGTCGCGGAAACGGTCCGGAGCGACTACGACTACCTCGACCGCCTCGCCGTCCACGCGCAGACCCCGCTCGAGTCCTTCGAGGTCTGCGGGCTGGAGGTGACGCTCGTCCCCGTCGACCACCCGCCGCTTCGCTGTTACGGCCTCGCCATCGAGGATCCGGCGACAGAGGCGAGGCTCGCCCTCACTGGCGATACCAGTTACGACGTGCCGGCCCCTTCGCGTGAGGTACTGTCGGACGCCGACCTACTCCTCGCCGACGCCATCGTGCCGGCGTCGCTGTGCGAGCACCACCCGAAGGGCGGCACTCACCACGACGCCGAGGGCGTCCCACGGACCTTCGGCGACAAGCACATGACCCGCGAAGGAGCGCTCGATCTGGCGGCCCAACTCGGGGCCGAAACGAGCAGGCTGGTCCACGCTGCCCACTACTACCCAGTCCAGGATGCCTTCGAGGAACCGTTGGCCGTCGATGGCGAACGATACGATTTGTAGCGGCTCACGGTTCGAAATTCCCAGAATCGTTATGTCGGTTGATACTCACGTCCGCTCATGGACACGCGTGGCGACGTCCTCGACGAGCAGCCGGTCCGTGGACTGGCTATCGCTGTCGGTGTCGCGGCGCTCGGATATGCCATCGTGACCTACCTCATGCACAATCGAGTCGACCTCCTCGAGACAGTCATCTTCGCCGTCGTCTTAGCCGTCGTCTACGTCGGCTTCGTCGAGTATTTCGACGTCTAGAAGCGGTCGATCGACGCCTGTGTCCGGCGTCGGCCCGGCGGATCGGGGTTCCAGGGTGAGCTGGCCGACCGGCGCCCCTCGCGGTCGATGTCTGTCGCCTCGGCCGTTTCGTATCCCGAACAGGCCGCCCCGCAGTCGGACGGTGGATGAACGAGCCGGCCGTGGTACCGGCAGTGTACCGCGCCGTCGGCGTCCGGATCGGCACGAGCACACCCTGGCAGTGCGGTCGGCCGCCAGCCCTTGCCGTACGCCCGCTCGGCGACGCGACGGCGGAACCGGGCTTTCTCGGCCGGCGACGTGATCGCGATATCGGTCCGACCTGGTGTCCGTTCCAGGACCTCGACGCCCGGCTCGTCGGTCGGTAGCAACTCGGCCTCGCGGACGACCGTCCGCTCGCCGGTCTCGGGGTCGAACGTCCAGACCCCGACGGCCTCCGGAAGGCGGTTCAGGTGCGCCCCCGTGACGTGGGAAGCCGTCGCGAGGACGACCCGGTCGAACAGGCCGAGGCGGACGTCCGTCAGGAGCTGTGTCTCCAGCGCGCCCGGCCGGTCGAGGTCCGGCTTGCATTCGATTCCAACCAGCGCGTCGAACCATCCGTCCGGGTACCTGACGGTCTGGCGAACGGCGGGCTGTCCCTCATATCTCGTGCGTTCGAAGAACGCCGCCTCGACGGCGGCCTCGACGATCCCAGTGGCGGTCTGCGGGTGGCCGTCGAACGCCTCCCGAATGGGCGTCGGCCGGCCCGGCCCCACGTCGCTCTCGATCGCCCGTGGCGGGATGGTGTCGGCCGTTATCACCGCCCGATCGGCAAAGTCGGACCCGGGCTCGAGGCAGACGACGTCCACGACGCGGCGACCGTGGACGGCAGCGCCGAGTTGGCGGGCCACGACCCGTTCATCGGTCTCGAGGTGGGCACACAGCCGCAATTCGAAGCCGTACTCCCGCACGGCCGGGTCAACGCCCACGGAGACCAAAAGTCCCGCGGGGGAGCGGCCGAGGCGGCCGAAATCGGGGGCCCGCGCGGTCGCAAACAGCAGGTTTATACCCCGCAGGTGGCGATGCTTCGGTGATATCTCCCGCTATGACAGGGACCACACAACCGGAGGTGAACATCGGGCTGGTCGGCCACGTCGACCACGGCAAGACGACGCTCGTGCAGGCGCTGAGCGGCCAGTGGACCGACCAGCACTCCGAGGAGATGAAGCGGGGCATCTCCATCCGGCTTGGCTACGCCGACGCCACCCTTCGCGAGTGTCCCGACCGCGACGCGCCCGAGCGGTACACCGTCGACGAGGAGTGCCCCGGCGGGGGCGAGAGCGAGCCCCTCAGGACGGTCTCGTTTGTCGACGCGCCTGGCCACGAAACGCTCATGGCGACGATGCTCTCGGGCGCCGCCATTATGGACGGCGCGGTGCTGGTGGTCAGCGCCGCCGAGCCGGTGCCCCAGGCCCAAACCGAGGAGCACCTGATGGCGCTCGACATCGTCGGCATCGACAACATCGTCGTTGCCCAGAACAAGATCGACCTCGTGGACGCCGAGGGTGCCCGGGAGAACTACGAACAAATCCAGGAGTTCGTCGCCGGTACCGTCGCCGAGGAGGCCCCCATCGTCCCGGTCAGCGCCCAACAGGAAGTCAACATGGACCTCCTCGTCCAGGCCATCGAGGAGGAGATCCCCACACCGGAGCGGGATCCGAACGCGGACGCGGAGATGCTCGTCGCGCGAAGTTTCGACATCAACCGCCCGGGAACGACCTGGGAGGAGCTCACCGGCGGCGTCCTCGGTGGTTCGCTCGTCCAGGGCCGGCTGGCCGTTGACGACGATCTCGAGCTCCGGCCGGGCCGGGAGGTGGAAGAAGGCGGCCAAGCCGAGTGGCAGCCCGTGGAGACCACTGTCAGGTCCCTCCAGGCGGGTGGGGCGGACGTTGACGAGGCCACCCCCGGCGGCCTGCTCGGCGTCGGCACCGGCCTCGACCCGGCGGTGACGAAAGGTGACGCGCTGGCCGGCCAGGTCGCGGGCCCCCCGGGCACGCTCCCGCCGGTGCACGATTCGTTCACGATGGACGTCGAGCTGCTCGACCGGATCGTCGGCGCCGACGAGGAGGTCGAGGAAATCAGCACAGGTGAGCCGCTCATGCTGACCGTCGGCACGGCGACAACGGTGGGCTCAGTGACCAGTGCCAGGGGCGGCGAGGCCGAGGTGCAACTCCAGCGGCCGGTGTGTGCCCGTTCCGGCGTGAACATCGCCATCAACCGACGCGTCGGAGCCCGCTGGCGGCTCATCGGCTACGGGACGCTCCAGTGAGGGTGGTCGTCGACACCAACGCCTTGATGATGCCGGTCGAGTGTGACGTACGGCTGTTCGAGGAGCTCGATCGCCTACTCGGTGCGGTGGAGTGTCTCGTGCCGGCGGCGGTCGTCGCGGAACTCGAGTCGCTGTCGGGCAGTGCGAGCGAGGAGGCCCGTGCGGCGAGCGTGGGTAAGGACCTGGCCGAGCGGTGTGAGACGATCGAAACCGACCAGCAGTACGCCGACGACGCCGTCCTCGAGGCTGGACTCCGAGAAACCGTGGCCCACGTCGTCACTAATGACGCCGATCTCAAAGCGCGGCTGCTCGACGCGGGCGTATCAGTAATAAGTTTACGCGGGCGGCACGAACTCGCCATCACTCAACCATAACACATGTACAAACGGGTCAGACTACGCGACACGGTGGAAGTACCCCCGGAGCACCTCGCCGAGGTCTCCGACGAGCTCGTCAAACAACTGTTACAGGACAAACTCGAGGGGCGCATGGACGAGGACGTCGGGAGCGTCGTGAGCGTAATCGAAGTCCACGACATCGGCGAGGGGGCAGTGTTGCCGAACGAGCCGGGCGTCTACTACGAGGCGGAGTTCGACGCGCTGACATTCGACCCCCAGATGCAGGAGGTCGTCGACGGCGAGGTGGTCGAGGTAGTCAACTTCGGCGCCTTCGTCGGCATCGGGCCGGTCGACGGCCTGCTGCACGTTTCCCAGATCTCCGACGAGTACCTCGCCTACGACGAAGAGAACCAGCAACTCGCGAGCCGGGAGTCCAACCGGACGCTCACGGTGGGCGACTCCGTCCGGACGCGTATCGTCACCAAGAGCATCGACGAGCGGAACCCGCGGGACTCGAAGATTGGCCTAACGGCCAAGCAGGTCGGCCTAGGGAAGCTGGGCTGGCTCGACGAGGAACATCAGAAGCGCGAGGCCGAGGCGGAAGCGGGTGAGCCCTGATGGCCGACCGGGTCGTCTGCCGGGAGTGTCACCGCGTTCAGGACACCGCCGAGCGGGAGGCCTGTGAGGTCTGTGGCTCCACGTCGCTGACGGAGGACTGGGCGGGCTACGTCGTCATCTCCCATCCCGAGCGCAGCCAGATCGCCGAGGAGATGGGCGTCACCGAGCCCGGCAAGTACGCGCTGAAGGTCAGATAACGTGCCCGAGGTGGTCCTCAGGCTGCAGGACGCCCTGCGGGGAGAGTTGAAAGAGCCGATGGGGGAGCTGCACACCGACGCCGAGTCGCTGCTGTCGGCGGCCGGCGAGCCGATCATCGCCGTGGGCGACGTCGTAACGTACCACCTGCTCGAAGCTGGGCACACTCCCGCAGTCGCCTTGATCGACGAGCGGACGGAGCGGTCGGCAGTCGACCCCGAAATCAGCGAGGGGATCGGCGGCTTCGACAGGGTAGTCGAGCTCGATAACCCCGCGGCGACGCTGACGGCAGAGTTGCTCGAGGCGCTCGCCGGTGCGGTGGGTAACGGAAGCCAGACGACGCTGATCGAGGTCGACGGCGAGGAGGATCTCGCTGCGCTGCCGGCGATCCTGCTCGCACCGGACGGCGCGAGTGTCGTCTACGGCCAGCCGGGCGAGGGGATGGTACTCGTGGTCGTCGACGAATCCAGTACCGAGCGGGTTTGGGGCCTCGTCGATCGGATGGGGGGTGACCCAGGGCGGTTCCGGGCGCTGCTCAACGTCGATCAGGAGATCTGAACCGGGACGTCGGGCTCGGCGAGTTCGTACACCGGCGGGTCGACAGCGAGCGACAGAGCGTGTGGCGTCACCCCTGCCTCGACCGCCGCCTCGAGTGCGTCGGCGAAGTCGGGATCGATATCGGGGAACGGTCGTACCGCCTCGGTGTCGGGTCGCTGGCAGACGAAGACGACGCTCGCTGGCGTGCCGGACTCGACGAGGGCCCGGAGTCCCTCCAGATGGCGGACCGCCCGGTCGCTGGGCGCGTCCGGGAACTTTCCGATCCCGTCCTCGACGTGTGTGACAGCCTTGACCTCTACGTAGTGATCCCGCCCGTCGTGCTCGAGCAGGACATCCGTCCGGCCGTGATCCAGCAGCGCCGGCTCACGTCGACGGACCGTTGCACCGTCGAGGAACGGGAGGTGCCCACCCTCGAGCGCCGTCACGAAGAGGTCGTTAGCCATCGCCGCTCGGACGCTGACGACCACCTCGCCCGTGTCGACGGCGACCGCGGTGTAGTCGGTCGACCGGGTCGGATCGTCGGCCGGTAAGCAGCAGACAGTGGCGTCGTCGACGAGTACGGTGGTCAGCCGGCCTGTCTCGTCGAGAAAGACATCCCGTTCGGCGTCGCCGATCTCGACGGTAAGGACGAACCGGTTCTGTCGCTCAACCAGCCGGCCGCAGACAAGGGGGTCGTCGTAGCGGTGGAGGACGGGACCCATTCAGTCGAGAGGGAGCACCCCATGGGGATAAACGGTGGCCTCCCTGTGCCCAGCGGTGGGCAAATCTGCGAGCGCCTCGTCGAGATGTTGTCGAGCGTGACAGTTCGTCCCATCGAAGAAACACTTATGCCACCGATCCTGGCACGGTATGCCATGTATGGGCGCGTCACTCGCGCGACCACTCTCCTCTCCTCGTCCTCGCGGCTGGCCAACGGCGTCCTCTCGGGCCGGATCGACGTCGACCCCAGATCACGGACCGACGCCGAGTACCTGCCCTGGGACCCCGCTGGCCGGTACGGGGGCATCTGTGGGTCGTACTACTTTGGGGACATCCCCCGGCGAGACAACGTCCCGGTCGTCTTCGTCCACGGCAACACCGCCGACGCCACCGACTGGCTCACGCTAATGGAGCGGTTCCTTGACCGGGGCGACACCGGCGAGGATCTCTGGGCGATTACCTTCCGGCGGGCGTCGCCATCCCACGAATCCATGGTCCGCCAGCTCGACGCCTTCGTGGACCGCGTCCGCGAGCACACCGGCCACGAGAGCGTCCACGTGGTTGCCCACAGCCTCGGCGTGACCGGCGCCCGCTACTGGCTCGATCGGCGGGACCGCTACGACTGGGTGAATAGCTTCGTCGGCATCGCTGGCGCCAACCATGGGTCCGCACTCTGTCAGCGCCTGGACCACAGCCGCGTCCCGCTGGGCCCGGCGGCGGCCGTCCGTTTCCTCAATCCGGCCCACCTCGACCAGCCCGACCACCCCCTCGCTCGTCTGAACGAGAACGAGACGCCCGGCGACGTGGAGTACTACACGGTCCGTGCGACGGAGGATCGGTTCTTCCCGGAGGACCCGACGAGTCCTCGGCTGGAGGGCGCGATCAACGTCGCGGTGCCGGGAACACACGACGGCTTGCTCGGAAGCGACGCCACGTTCGACCACCTGTCCGATTGGCTGCGCGGGGACTGAGGCGACTTCACTTCCGCCCCCTGCCGCCGGTTTATCCCGGACGCCCACCGACTCGCCGCGTACGCAGATGTCTTCGAACCGGAAGGGCGATCGCCGCGAACGGGAACTCGTCAACGCACTCGACGAGGCCGGTTTCGCCGTGATGCGCGCGCCGGCAAGCGGCGCCGCCACCGCCCGCGAGCTCCCGGACGTCCTCGCGGGCAACGGTGACGTCTTCTACGCCATCGAGGCGAAATCCTCGAGCGGCGATCCCATCTACCTCGACAACGAGGAGGTATACGCGCTGGTGCAGGTCTTCGCACGAAACTTCGGCGCAACGCCGCGGATCGCCGTCCGGTTCGACCGCGAGGACTGGTTCTTCTTCCACCCCTCGGACGTCCACGAGACCGAGGGTGGCAACTACCGCGTCAAACGAGAGCGGATCGAGGCCGACGAGGCCGAAACCATCGAGGACCTGCTCGCACGGGGTAGACAAGAGGATAGCGGCACCGACGTCAGGCAGGTACTCGAGGCATTCGAGACGGGGGCACTCTCGATCGAGGACGCGGCGGCAATGCTGGAGTAGGCACGTCACGGGGAGTGCGAGGGAGCGTCGACTACCTCTCTTAAACCCACCCAGCATACCGGGCGGAACGGCGACGGAGGCCGCGCACCGTCGTTCACCTAGAATGGACCAGCAGGTGTTCCAGGCCGTTCAGCGCGTCCGACCGCATCGTCACAGCCACGACGCCGCCACCCGCAGTACGTCGACCGCGAGGGGGTGGGCGAGGTGAACGAGCCCGACCGGCGCGTCCTGGTGCTCGCCATCGCGCGGTTCGCCGACGCCGTCGGCAATTCGTTCATGATCGTCGTCCTGCCCTTGTTGATCGCCAGCGGGACGCTCGGCGGGGGCGCCTTCGGCCTGTCCGAGGCGCTCCTGACCGGGGCGATCCTGTCGCTGTACGGCTTTCTCAACAGCCTCGGTCAGCCTATCACCGGTCGGCTCTCCGACCGCGTCGGGAGCCGGAAGCCGTTCGTCCTCATCGGGCTTGGGATCCTCACGGTTGCCAACCTCGCATACGCCTTCGCCGGCGATTACGTCTCCGTGCTCGCAGTTCGCTCGCTTCAGGGCGTCGGCGTCGCCTTCACGATCCCCGCGACCATCGCCCTCGTTAACGAGTTCTCGACCGACGCCACGCGGGGCGGCAACATGGGGCTGTTCAACACCTTCCGGCTGCTGGGCGTGGGTCTCGGTCCGATCGCCGCCGGCCTGGTCGTCGAGGGAGGGCCGTACGCACTCTCGGTCGCCGGCACGGCCGTCACCGTCCCTGGCTTCGACGCGGCCTTCTACGCGGCGGCACTGACGGTCTTCGCGAGCTACGTCCTCGTCACGCTCCTGGTCGAGGAGCCGGAACGAACGGATGCTCCCGCCGCGGACGATCTCTCGATCGACGTGTTCGCTGGCGAGGGGAACCGAACACTCGACCCGGTCTTCACGCTGGCCGTGGCCGCCGTGTTTATGGCGATCGCCATCGGCCTGATCGCGACGCTCGAGCCGATCATCAACGACCGGCTCGGCCAGGGGACCGCCTGGTTCGGCATCCAGTTCGGCGCGTTCGTCCTCTCGCAGGTCGTGCTCCAGCTTCCTGTAGGGTGGGCCAGCGACCGGTGGGGCCGGAAGCCGTTCCTCCTGGCCGGTCTGGGCGTCCTCGTCGTCGCGACGCTGGCGCAGGGATTCGTCACGACCTCTTGGGGTATGCTCGCGACCAGGATGGGGCAAGGCGTCGCGGGTGCGCTCGTTTTCGCGCCGGGGTTGGCAATGGCCGGTGACCTCACCGACGAGGGTGAGTCCGGCAGCACGCTCTCGTTGCTGACCATGAGTTTCGGCCTCGGGACCGCCGTCGGCCCGTTGACGGCGGGCGCACTGGTCCGCTTCGGGTTCCACGTGCCGTTCGTGGTCGGGTCGGGGCTGGCACTGGTCGGATTCGCACTCGTCTTCACGCAGGTCGACGAGACCCGTCTTGTCAATACCGACGATCCCCAGAAGCCCGCCGGCCCGCGACGTGCAGCCACAGGAGACTGAGCGTTGGCCCGTTCCCGCAATCCCTCCGACGGGCCCTGACAAGAGATCGGTGCCGTCGGACCGACGGCCGCAGACCCTTCGACACGCTTTTGCGGGCCCCCGAGATACTCGCGGGCATGGATCGGGAGACCGTCTGGCAGGTTAGCGTGGCCGTCGGAGCTGTTCTGCTCTTTCTCGCCCTCCTGGTCGCGGTCTCGTCCACCTTCGCCGCGAACGGAAATATCACGGCCACCGGCGGGTTTGCACTCGTCGGCGCCGTCCTCGTGTTCATCCTAGTGATGAATGGCGCTGGGCTGTGGCTGGAACGCATGGACTTCGACGAGGAAGAAGCCTGACCGGCCTCAAGAAGGCGTTTCGGTTCGCTCCCGCCAGTCGACCAGGTCGTCCTCGTCAGCTTCGTCGAGTGCCTGCTCGTAATACGCCATAGGATGGGAAATCGTCTCACAGCGGTCGTCCATGTTGACGCAGTCACCATAGGACTGCATCGTCGCACAGGACGGCGGCGAGTACTCCGTCGGACTAGTGTCGCCGCGGATGTGGTCGACCTGGTAGCGGGTCTGCTCTTCGCCGAAGCCCGGGTTGACTTCGAAGAGTTCGACGATCTCGTCGGTCGTCATACCGATGCTCGTGAGGAAGGAGGCGATGGCGAACCGGGAGTGATGGGCGAGGTGTTCACCTTTCTGTACCTGATCGAGGAGGTGTTTCATACACGGCGGGAATCGGTCGGGCACGACCGTGTCGATATCCCGCGTGAGGTCGAGTTCGGCAAGGACCTCCTGGACTCGCGCGACCGGTTCGTTGAGGTGCTCGCCGACGGACTCGGGAACTGACAGCGGCAACCCGTCGGCGACGCGCTGTCTGACGGCCGCCCGGCAGAGGACGTGCAACTCGCCCTCCGCAAGCGGCACCTCGCCGTCGGCGAGGTCGCGGTTGACGAGCCGCCACTCGTCGCCCCACTCGTCGGCCGCGGTGGCGAGATAGGCGCCGACGCCCACGCTGTAGCCGTCGGGCGTCTCCCGTACGGACCCCTCGAGGTCGAACTCCGCAAGCAGGTCCGCGAGGTCGAGTCGGGCACCCTCGACGCTCCGCAACTCCGTCTCATCGGCGAGTTCCGCCGTGAACCGGTCGTAGGCCGTCGCGGCCTCAGCCCGTGCGTACTTGCGGGTACAGACGTGCTCGTCGACCAGCGAGACGATCACCCGCGCGACCGGGTACGAGAGCAGTTCGACGCGCGTCCGACGGTGAGTGTCGCCGACATCGCCATCGGTAATCGCCCGTTCGACCCGCGTAGTCGCCCGTTCGACGATCTCGGGCTCGTCGGCGACGACCGACGCGAGGTCGACCTCGGCGGCCTCGACGGCCAGCCGCGCCGACTGAAGGAACGGGTACCGCGCGTGGAGCGGTTCCATCGCTCCGTCCGTAGTGTGTGACCGCGCAAAAACCCACGGGTCGGGTGTCCTACTCCTCAAGTTCGCGGATGACGTCTCGGGGGTCGCCGCCATCGCTCATCAGCGACTCGTAACGATCTCGGCTGAGTTCGACGGTCCGTGTCGAACCCTGGCGAACCAGTTCCAGGGTCACCGTCCCGGCTGGGGTGTTCCGGAGGCGGATAGAGGCGATGGCGGCGAAGACGAACCACAGCGCGAGCGCTCCGCCGAGGCCGTACAGCAGCGCCGTGGGGAAGGCAAGCGGGTCGGCGGTTCGCGTCCATCGGGCTGGATAAGCGTGCCAGAACAGCGCCACGCCGAGAAGAGTGAGTGCCGCGCCGGCAAGCACGCCAGCCCGCTGGCGGCGGTTCGCGGGCAGAACGAGCACGACACCACACAGCATCGCGGGCACGCCGATACCCCCGAAGAGGCCGGCGTACTTCTTCGCAACCACCGCGTCGCCACCCAGCGCGACGAGCCACAACGCCACAAGCAAGGCGCACGCCCCAGCGACGACGACGGCCGCCCCGCCGTATGCCAGGCGAGGATCCCGGCCCTCGAACCGGGTGTTGCCGCCGTATGCGTCGTCAAGGCTGGCCATGGGCGAGACTGTCCCGCGCACGCACTTGACTTTCAGTCAGACGCTCGTCAGACGGGGAACCGGGGCTACCGAGCAACGACACTATCCCGGCACCGGCCCATGGGTTCGAATACATGGTCCCGTCGCTGGCTGTGGCCGGCGTCCCCCTGGCCAACCTCGCCTTGCTCCTCGGGGCGTTCGTCCTATTGCTCGGCGGTGCGGAGATCTTCACCAACTCGGTCGAGTGGCTCGGCCACCACCTCGGCGTGAGCGAGAGCGCGACGGGGAGCCTCCTCGCGGCCGTGGGGACGGCGCTACCGGAGACGATGATCCCAGTGATCGCGATCGGGTCGGTCCTGCTCGGCCGCGGCGATGCGGCTGCAGCCGACGAGATCGGCGTCGGCGCGATCCTCGGTGCCCCCTTCATGCTGGCGACGATCGCAATGGCGCTGGTGGGCGCGAGCGTGCTCTACTTCGGTCCGCGGCGGCGTGCCGGTGCGACCTTCGAGGTGGAAACGGAGACACTCGGCCGTGACCTCACCGTCTTCGTCGTTGGGTACGTGCTCGCCGTCGCGGCTGCGTTCGTCCCTTCCCGCATCGTCCGGGTCGGGATCGCCGTCGGCCTCGTGCTGTTGTACGGTTGGTACGTCCGACAGACGCTCGGCTCTGGCCGGCGCATCGCCGGCGGCGAACTCGACGCGCTCCACCTGACCGGGTTGCTAACCGAGGGTGAGCGACCGTTTCCCGCTGTCGGCTCACGACTGGTCCCGATCAGGCAGCCGCCGCTGTGGATGGTCGCCGTCCAGACCGGCGTCGCCCTCCTCGTGATCGTCGCTGGTGCGCACCTGTTCGTGAGCGAGGTCGAGTTCTTCTCGGCAGAGGTCTTCGACGTCCCCGCCGCCCTGGTGGCGTTGCTACTCGCACCGCTCGCGACCGAACTGCCGGAGAAGTTCAACTCCGTCATTTGGATATCCGAGGACAAGGACACGCTAGCGATCGGCAATATCACCGGCGCGATGGTCTTCCAGGGGACGCTCCCGGCCGCGCTCGGTATCCTCTTCACCTCGTGGAACCTCGGCATCGCGTGGGGGACTGTCGGTTTCCTCAACGCACTGTCCGCGGTCCTCGCGCTGCTCGGAGCCGGCCTGGTCCTGCTCCGGGTTCGGTTCACGTCGTCGGAGCGAATGCGTCCGGCACCGTTCCTCCTCTCCGGCCTGCTCTACCTGGTGTTCATCGCCGTCGTCATCTACCACGTCGTCGTGCTCGGGGTCGCCGCCGGGGGCCACTGATAGAATTGGGCTCCGGCAGATTTCCGAAACCTCATGCGGCCTGGCCCTCGTGGCAGGAAGCGTGGTCGAGCCGATCGTCGGCGTCGGGTTCGCGGGGCTGGCATCGCTCGGTCTGGCGGTCCAGAGCCTGGCAGTCCGCGTCGGCACACGTGAGCACACTGTCTCGACAGTCGTCGCGGTCATCTTCGCGGTGAATCTCCTCGTGTTCGTGCCGCTGTCGGCGGTCCTCGCCTACCCCGATTACGGCCTCACGCCCCCCTCGGTGGTCGCCTTCGCGATCGCCGGGCTCCTTGGATCGCTCGTCGCACGGTTCGCGTACTTCGTCGGCATCGCCCGGCTTGGCGCGAGCCGGACCGAACCGCTGAAGGCCCTGTTTCCGGTTGTCGCCGTCGGCATGGCCGTGGTCGTGCTCGGCGAGGTCCCCAGCGCGGGGCACCTCGCCGGCATCGTCCTGGTGCTCGGTGGCGGGATCGGAGTCGTGCTCGAAGCCCGAGATAGTCCGACCACGCCGACGGGGCGCCGTCTGTGGCTGGATCTCTGTTTTCCACTGGGTGCGGCCGTTCTGCTCGGAATCGATCCGATCTTCACGAAACTCGGCCTGGCCGCGGGGACGCCGGCGGTTGTCGGGGTTACCGTCCGGATCGCGGCGGGTGCGGTTGGGTTCGCCTGCTACCTGGTCTGGCGGAGACTGCGAACCGGCGGCTTCCCGTCGGTGGGATTCGACCGGTGGCTCGTCGTCGCCAGCCTGGCCAATACCGTGTACCTGCTGGCCTACTACGCGGCGCTCGTCCGGACGCCGGTGGCGGTGGTCACGCCCGTCCTCGGCACGAGCACGCTGCTGGTCGTCGCCGGCGCGGCCGCGTTCCTCCAGTCGGAGGAACGCGTCACGCGGCGGTTGATCGCGGCGGCGGTCGTCGTCATGGTCGGTGTCGGATTGGTCGTCCAAGGTTGACGGCCTCCCACGACTGGCGTCGTGGACGTTCTCTCCGAACCGCTGTAAGCGGACGCCACGCGTAGGTATAAGTTGCCCCACGGAACATGCCAAACCGATGCCGGTCGAGTTTTCCGACGCGTTCCTGCGCATTGTCGGCCCGTCGCCGGTGGTCCAGGCGCTCGTCGGTGGGCTCATCATCGCACTGATGAACCTGCTCGGCGCCTCGCTCGTGCTCGTCTGGCGAAACCCCTCGGACCGGGCGTTGAACGGGATGCTCGGATTCGCCGCCGGCGTTATGCTCGCCGCGGCGTTCACGAGCCTCATCATCCCCGGGATCGAGGTGTACTCCGGTGGCGATCCGGTTCCCACGCTCGTCGGCGTCGCGCTGGGCGCCCTGTTCCTCGACCGCGCGGACGTGCTCGTCCCCCACGCTCACTACCTCCTGACGGGCAGCCGGCGGACGGACGCGGCCAGACCCGACCAGGAGCTGCCCGTCGCCGACGAGAAGCTAGCCGGCGTGATCCTGTTCATCTTCGCCATCACGCTCCACAACATGCCCGAGGGGCTGGCCGTCGGCGTCGGCTTCGGCGCCGCGGCCGTGGACCCGGGCCAACTCGGCGGCGCTCTGTCGCTCATGCTCGCCATCGGCATGCAGAACATCCCCGAGGGATTGGCCGTCTCCGTGGCGGCGATCAATGCCGGCCTCGACCGGCGGCTCTACGCGGCCGTCGCCGGTATCCGCGCTGGCGTCGTCGAGATTCCACTCGCCGTCCTCGGGGCCGTCGCCGTGGGGCTGGTCGCGCCGTTGCTCCCCTACGCCATGGGCTTCGCTGCGGGTGCCATGCTGTTCGTCATCTCCGACGAGATCATCCCCGAGACACACCGCAGCGGGTACGAACGCATCGCGACGATGGGCCTGATGGCAGGCGTCATCGTCATGCTCTACCTCGACATCGCCCTCGCTGGGTGAGTGCACCCAGCCTCGACGCCATGTGATCCGTCGACGTGAGTGAAGAGGCGAGGTCAGTTGCTCTGGATACGCGGGGCGAGCATGTACGTGACCCGGCCCTGGCCGGCGGCGATATCGTAGTGGAGCTTGACGGGGAACTCCTCGCCGAGTTCGACCGTGACCTCGGCGTCGGAGGGGATGGCCTTGTTCATGTCCTTGAGATAGTCGAGTGAAAACAGCGACGACGCCTCGCCGGGCACAAGGTCGATGAGGTCCTCGCCATCGAGTTCGAGGTGGACGTCGTCTGTATCGCCCTGCGCGGAGACGTAGAACACCGCGGCGTCGGCGTCGACGCCGAGTTCGATGTGGTCCGAGACCATGTCCGCGGCGGTGACTGCGCGGTCGATGTCCCGACCTTCGATGACGACCGTCGCCGGCAGGTCCAGGTCGGGCAGATCGGGCTCCTCGCGAATCGACTCGGGGTCGATCA
This sequence comes from uncultured Halobacteriales archaeon, assembly GCA_964443815.1. GTDB lineage: Archaea > Halobacteriota > Halobacteria > Halobacteriales > Haloarculaceae > CAYLJD01. The sequence continues at coordinate 18,003 of CAYUFG010000029.1, forward strand.
GCGCGAGGGTGTACTCGAGGCCGTCGATGGAGATATGGAGCTTCCTGGTCTCCTCGTCGAGCTCGAGGTGGATCAGCTGGTCCGAGTCCGCCATACCGGCGATGTCCTGGAGGCGGACGAGGTTGACGCCGATAAGGCCGCCGTCGGTCTCATAGGATTCGAAGGCGGCGGCGTCGAGCGTCAGATCGACCATCCCCACGTTGGCCGGGTCGACGGCGCGAATCTCCAGCCCCTCGTCGGTCAGGTGGATCTTGCACTCGTCGACAAGGGTGCCGACGGACCCGAGGGTCGACTGGAGCGTCTCTGCGCTCACGATGGCGT
>CAYUFG010000030.1:0-7446 GCA_964443815.1 uncultured Halobacteriales archaeon
GATCGGGGTGGCGTACAATATCTGGCTGCACCGCACGTGGGCCGGTCCGCGCCACAGCTTCGCCCGCGGAACCCCGAAGCCACCTTGGGAAATTATCGTGGGCTCGAGGTTGATAGCCTCCGCAGAATTAAACTCCAGGGCTACCACGTTTCCAGTCTCAGCGCCGCTTTGTCGCCCCAAGAACGAAATCCCCAACCGGTGAAGAGCCCTACACCGATGCACCGCGCACGATTCCGAACCACGACGGGAACGATCCGACACGGCGAGTTTCGGGACGGCGAATTGCACGCTGCCGGGCAAACCTTCGACCCCGACGCTGTGGACTTTCTGCCGCCAACGGAACCCTCGAAGGTCATCTGTCAGGCGGGTGGCTACATCGACCACCGGGAAGAGTCGGGACTCGGGGACGTCCCCGACCGCCCGGAGCTGTTCCTCAAAACACCGAACTGCGTCATCGGCCACGGCGATCAAATCGAACTCCCGCCGAGCCGAGAAACCGTCGACTTCGAGGCTGAATTCGCGATCGTGATGGGAGCACAGTGTCGGTCGGTCGCTGCCGAGGAGGCAATGGACTGCGTCGAGGGATTCACCTGTGTTAACGATATCTCGAACCGGGACGACCAGGAAGTGGAACGCAACTGGGTCCGGGGCAAGGCGTTCGACGGTTCGCTGCCGGCAGGTCCAGTCCTCGCGACGCCCGACGAGGTCCCAGACGATGCAACCCTCGAACTCCGCCACAATGGCGAGGTGAAACAAGAAACCAACCGCGAGCACATGATATTCTCCGTCCCGGAATTAGTCGCGGACGTGTCTGAACTGATCACGCTGGAACCCGGGGACCTGATCGCGACCGGGACACCGTTCGGCCCGGACGCGCTTTCTGACGGCGACGTAGTCGAGGTCGAATTCGAAGGCGTCGGGACACTGCGGAACGAGGTCGTCGCGCCGTAGCTGGCCGCCCGAAAATATAATAATTAGTATATAATGGAGAAAGTATAATATCCCTCCGGCAATCCCCACGCACATGTCAGGTAGCTCAGCTAACAGATCAGTCATCGACCGTCTCCGATCGGTCGGACCAGCACTCGTCCTTGCGGCGGTTGTTATCGGACCTGGGAGCATAGCACTCTCGACTATCGCCGGTAGCCTATACGGCTACCAGTTGCTCTGGGTGCCCGTCGCGGCGACCATCTTCATGATCACATACACGTGGATGGCCGCCCGGATCGGGCTCGTTACCGGCCAGACCATATTCGGGGCCACGCGTGAGAAATACGGTGCCACCGTCGCGAAGGCCGGCGGTATCCTCGCGTTCCTCACGATACTCTCGTTTCAAGCGGGGAATAATGCCGCCATGGGTTTCGCGTCGGAGGCGCTGTTCGACACCCTGAGCCCGCAGAACTGGGCAATCCTCTTTACGCTCGTTGCGATCGGGTTTCTCTGGCTACCCGAACTATACGACAAGGTTGAACTCTTGGTGAAGGTGGTCGTCGCGGTAATGCTCGTCGGGTTCGTGGGAACCCTCGCGCTGGTCGGTGTCGATATCGGTGCAGCTGCCGGCGGCCTCGTCCCGACCTTCCCGGACAGCGATGCTATTCTGCTGGCGCTTGGACTCGCCGCGACCAACTTCTCTATCGCCGCCGCAGTCTACCAGACCAACCTCATGACTGAGAAGAATTGGGGGCCGGACAAACTGGCCGACGAAGGCATGGACACCCTGATCGGCATCGGTCTGCTCGGGCTGATAGTCATGGTGATCATGCTGACGAGCGCGGGCGTCATCTACGGCCAGACCGATCCCGTGTTCAGCGCCCAGGGTATGGCCGAGCAGCTCGAGCCGCTGGTCGGCTCGGCGGCCTTCTACCTGTTCACGATCGGGTTCTTCTTCGCGACGCTCTCGTCGCTGTTCGTAAACGCGCTGATCGGCGCTACGCTACTGGTGGACGGCTTCGATGGCGACTCGCAGATGGATTCAAAGCAGGTCAAGTACTGGACCATGGCTGCGATGGCGCTCGGCCTCGGCGCCGTCATCGCCTCTGGCGGCTCTGAGTCGCCGGTCGAATTGCTGCGGCTGGCCCAGGCCATCGCCGTGGTGGCCTTCCCGCTTCTCGCCTTCCTCGTACTTGATATCGCCAGAGACAAGGCCATGATGGGGGAGTACGCCAACCCTACCATCGTCAACGTGCTCGGCGGACTCGGCTACGTGACGGTCATCGCGATCATCTTCAACTACCTCAACGAAGTGCTGACTTACTTCGGCTACGGTATCCTCTGAGATCGAGTGGGCCGATTCGAGAATAGCGACTTCACTTTTGTGCGGGAGGGTTGTAGACATCGTGATGATCGACATCGGCATACTGGGACTCGATACGAGCCACGCCGAGGCGTTCGCCGAGTGCCTCGAGTCGCTCGACGTCGAAGGGGACAGCCCCACCATCGCGGCAGTCTGGGACGGCGGGAGCGTCCGGAGCGACGAATACGTCGAAGACTTCTGTACCGAGTTCGGCGCGACGCGCCACCGGAGCCACCAGGACATGGTCGACCGTGTCGACGCCGTGATGGTCCTTTCGGTCGACTGGGACCGTCACGTGGAGTTCGCGGAGTCCTTTCTTGAAGCAGGTGTACCGACGTTGATCGACAAACCGGTCAGCGGCACTCAAGCAGACCTCGACCGCCTCGAAGCTGCGGCGGGGGAGACACCGTTATTCGGTGGCTCCGCATTGCCGTTTCACCCGGCGTTCGAAGCCTTTCCGACCCGATCGTCGGGGCGGACAACCCACCTTGCCGGCTACAATGACGACTACTACTACCGCGTCCACATCGTCGACACGGCCCGCCGAATCGCGGGGGCTACTTGGACGGCAGTCACGCCGTTCGCGGATACTGATACGTCCATGGTCGAAGTAGCCTTCGAGGACGACCAATGGATGACACTCAGATTCGACGGCCCCACGGACGACGCCGCGTTCGCCGGACTAGATGTCGGCGAGCGGACCCGGACGGCTCACGTCGTAGCTACCCGGAGCGAATTGGACGTGATGTACCGTCCGTATCTCGAAAAGTTCCTCGCGGTCGTCCACGGTAACCACGAGGCGGCTGGCAGGCTGCTCGACGCCGGGAGACTTTCGCTGGCGATCGAAACCGCGCTGGAGCGCGGTGGGAGCGTCGAACCGGGAGATGCCACGGTCGAGCGGCCCGCCGCGTCGTTCGTGGCGGGTTACGAGCCCTACTACTGAACCGCGACCCAGCCATCGGCCTCTGCGGATTCGTAGACCGCGTCGAGGACTCGGATCACGGTGAGCGCGTCGTCCAGGCCGGCGGGAACCATAGCCCCGCCGCGACGGGCCTCCATGAACTGCTCGAAAAACGATAGTCCCCATCTGCCTCCGTAGCCCGGGGCCGGTTGGTACTGGTGGACCACTTCGCGGTGTGGCGTACTCGGCCATCGGTCGGAGTCGTAGGCGATCCGGGTCTCGCCGTCGAAGCCAAAAGTCGCGCCCATCGGGTCCCACGAGCTACGGCCGGCTTCTCCATAGATGTCGATAGCCGTGTCGTATCGGCCCTCACGCAAGTAGTAGCCCGTCGTGAGCGTGCCAACGGCCCCGGAGTCGAGTTCGAGGCGGACGACTGCGCCATCCTCTACGTCGACGGCATCCGTTCCGTATTTGAGGTCGGCGTCGACGCGAGAAATTTGGTCGTCAAGCAGCCATGGCACCAGGTCGATCCAGTGAACACCGAGCCACTGGACGATTCCGCCACGCGACGCAGCGGCGTCAAACAGGAAGTGGTCCGTCTGCCGCGCCGCCAGCTTGGAGGCGACGAACCGGAGGTCGAATCCCCGGATGTCGCCGAAAAATCCGGCGGCCGCTCGCTCGCGGAGATCGGCCGCGATGGGATGGCCTCGCCACGTGTAGGCGAATCCGACTGTCGCGTCGGCGTCGCGAGCGGTCCGGGCGACCGATTCGAGGTCGCTGGCCGTCCGAGCTCCGGGTTTTTCGCTCATGACGTCAACCCCGGCCTGAATTGCCGTTTCGATCGCGGCCGGTGTCCGCTCGTTCGACAGGGTGAGCCAAAGTAGGTCGAGGTTCTCGGCGTCAAGAAGCGCATCGACGCTAGCGTACCAGGGGAGATCGGTCAAGGTAGAGGCGTCAACGTCAATCGGTCGCGTCCCCCACGGGTCGGCAGTCGCTACCACTTCGGCGTCGAGTTGGGCGATCGTCTCAAGATACGGTTCGCGGTGGTGATGATCGAGTCCGACGTAGCCCACGTCGACGGTCATGCGAACTCCGGCAGCACCTGATCGCCGAGTCGTTCGATACACTCGATTGCGCTCTCCTGGGACTGTCCAGGGAATTGAAATCGAAGCAGGACGTGGTCGACACCCATCTCTTCGTAGGTCTCCAAGGATTCGGTCGCGTCCGCGGGCGTCCCGATGATAAATTTCTTCGCGAGCGCTTTCCAATCGACGCCGACACCCTGTTCCGCCATGTACGTCTGTCCCCAGCGGTCGTACCACTCGTAGAGGTCGAGCAGGTGCGATTCAACCGCCTGGCGGGCAGCTGTTTCCGATTCGTCGACGTAACAGTCTCGCATGAGGATCACGTCGTTATCGCTACGGGCTTTGCCGAACTCCTCAAGTGCGGTCTCGTAGACGTCAATCTGTCTCCGGAGGTCTTCGTTCGTGGAGGAGGCGGAGGCGATCCATCCGTCCCCGCGGTAGGCGGCACGTTCGATGGCGACATCGGCGTGGCCTCCGATCCAGACCGGCATTGCCGGCTCTGGCTGGGGACTAACGAAGACATCGTCGTAGTCGTAGAACTCTCCGTGGTGACTCACCGTGCCGTCCTCCGTCCAGAACCGATCCAGGAGGTGCATAGCCTCGACGAACCGACCAACCCGCTCGTCCATCGGGACGTCGAAGGCCGACAGCTCACGTTCCCGGTACCCGATGGCCGTTCCGACGTGGAACCGTCCGGTGGCGAGTTCGTCGATCATCGCCGTCTGCTCCGCGAGCCGCAGGGGATCGAACAGCGCCGGCAGGATCGCCGACGACGCGATCGTGAGGTCGGTTCGAGCCGCCAACGCCGTCAGACCGGTAATGGGCTCGACCACCCCCTCCTCGTGGACGTGACGTTCCCCGAGAGTCGCACTGTCGAATCCCACCTCCGCCATCCGCTCTGCCTGTGCGATGATCTCCGCGAGGCCGTGGCCGGAGTCAGGGTAGTAGTACTGGTTGAGGAACGCACCGATATCCATCGATGGATCATGTCGAGCCGCACCTATATAACTTCCCGACCGGTGAGGTCACTCCGCGAGTGGGGAGAACTCCCATTCCCTCGGGGAGTCGAACTGCCTCGGATCGACATCGCAGGCGTATCCGAACGGGGCGTCGCTGACGCTGTCGAGGTCAACGCGACCGTTCTCGATATCGACCGTCGCCGTCCCGTCGGGTAGCCGCCGGTACAAGTCACCGTGTGCGGACAGGACGGCCGACTGCACCGACCAGTCGAACATCTCAAGGCCCCGGAAATAGTGGTGACCGTTCCGTTCGACGTGGTCGATCCCGATGGTCGCCATCGCAGCCAGATCCTGCTGGAGCGAGACCGGGCCGATGGTGGTGAGGTCCTCCCCGCTGACGATCGCCGTCTCGCCGCGATCGCGTCGGGTGGCTGCGAGACAGGCGTTGACGAGTCCCTTGACCACTCCCTTGCAGTTCTTGTAGCTCGTGCCGTCGTACCCCGCGTCGAGCGCTCGTCCGAAGGTTTCGAGTTCGCCGTCCGACTCGTCGATTATCACTGGCGGCCGATCCGTCCAGTTCGCGAGCGGTTCCGTGATCGATTCTGAGAGGGCGCGGCCCCGGGGAAATGGCTGTTCGACAAATAGGAGTTTATCCTCCAAGTCGTGGTGGCCGCGCACTCGGTCGATCGTCTCTCGAAGGTCCGCGACGGAGTCGTACTGTTCGTTGGCGTCGAGCGTGAAGGCGAAGTCTGCACAGGTGGACGAGAGGACATCCAGGACGTCCCGGAAGCGACGGACGTCCGTCTCGACGTCGCCGCCAAGTTTGATCTTGAACCGGTCGAATCCGTACGTTTCGACGTTCTCGACCAGGGTGAGTGGGAGGTCGTCGTCCGGACCATCGTCCGGACGATCGCGCAACGGATCGCCGTGGCCGACGGTATGTCTGACCCGCAGCGATCGCTTCGCTGTGGACGGAAGGTGCTCCCGCACCCGATGACCGTCCAGTTCCGAATAGACGTAGCCGGGTTCGATCCCGAACTCGCCGTCTCGTACGGCCGTGGCGAAGGTAGTATCTGTCGCCCGGCAGAACGCGTCGATGATCGCCCGTTCGACGAAAGTGACGCCGAACCCCCAGAGCAAGGGCGGGTGGTCGGTGTCGGCCGCCCACTCCCGCTGGGCTTCGTACACCTGGCGCCAACAGTCGAAGACGGTTGCGCCTTCGATATCGGCCGCGTGAGCACAGGCTTGCTCGACGACCTCGAGCATGTCCTTAGCCTCGGATTCCAGCGACCGATCGGGATTCTTCGTCAGCCACTTCGGCGGAAAGTGATCTGCCGCCAGCCCGGTCGTCTCCGTCCCGCCGACTTCGACGTCGACCGAGACGAAGCAGTGTGGCAACCCCCGCATGGTGACGATGCCGAACTCGAATGGAAAGCGCGTCTCCAAGTTGCACAGTCGAACGTCCGTCCCCTCGACCGATAGCCGCCCGGCCATGAGGGTAACTCACCCCAACCGCGTAAATAAACCCCCCAGACACGTGGACGTCGACGTGTCGTTGCGCCAGACGGGATCATGGGAAGTGGTACCGCGTCCCTATCTTGCACGAAAAATCATTATATTTATTGTCCCTCGGCAATCGAAACTCACCAGGAACCGGCGACGGTTCCAGACTCACCATGCACACATCACGGCGATTCACCGACGCGGAGAACACCGGCGCCCCGCTCGTTCCGATGGTCAGCGATCCTGATGCGTCACTGGTCGGATCCCAGCCGCAGACAGAGTACATGGAAGAAGTAATCTGGAGCCACCGTCGGTAGGGACCTGAAGCGGTGTGGCTTTCAATTCACACTGGTGAGCCCTACCCATGACAGACGCCACGGAGCGAGCCGCCCTGGCGGAACGCGCCGCGAGAGCCGGTGGGGTCGTCGCACGCGAGGCCTTCCGAGGCGATCTCCACGTCGAGACGAAATCCACTAAGGACGACCTCGTCACCGCGACCGACCGCGATGCCCAACGGCAGGTTCTGGCCACCCTTCGCACGGCCCATCCCCACGATGCATACGTTTGTGAGGAAACGGTCGGCGACGGCCTCGATCGCCACGAGAGTGTGCCGGAGACCGAGGATGCATGGGTGGTCGATCCGATCGACGGCACCGCAAATTTCGTTCGGGGGATCCGCTTCTGGGCTACAAGCGTCGCCGCCGT
>CAYUFG010000030.1:7546-17819 GCA_964443815.1 uncultured Halobacteriales archaeon
CGTCGTGTCCAATGGACGCGCCCACGAGCTGGTCCTCGACACCGCACGAGACGCCGCCAACGGGGAGCGACCGGAAGCGTAAACTCCGGTGCACCCGCTGGCATGTCCATGGAGATGCTGGACGGGTTCGAGATATCGCCGGTTCGGGCCTGGCTCGGAGCAATGATCGCCGGCGTCGTCCTGCTCGTCGCTGGTGGCCTGGCGCTCCCCCGTGTGGTCTACGACGGCTTCCTCTGGCGGTACTTCTGGGGCCCCGTTCACGCGGACGCTGCTGCGGCGCAGTGTGCGGTTCGGGTCCCAGGCAGCGCGACCGAACTGTTTTACACAACAAGCGAGTGCGGCCAGCAAATCGGTTCGGGTGCCATCGTCGCCACCCCTGGGTACACCACCGTTTCGACCGTCGGCTACATGGTCGTCCTCCTGTCCATGCTTGTCGGAGTCTACTTTCTGCTCCAGCGGCTCGATCTCCGTCCCTACGGCGAGTTTCTCGTCGCGTTGGTGCCGTTCATGTTGTTCGGCGGGGCGCTGCGCGTGGTCGAGGACGCCACCGACGCCGCCGTAGGTGCCGGAGTCGAGCCGGCCCTTTCCTACCCGCTGAACACGTTACTTATCAGTCCGATCATTTACGGGACTGTGTTCGTGCTCGCGCTCGGTGCCCTTCTCGTCTCGAAAGGGCTGGAGCGTCGCGACGTCACGAACTCGTTTCACTACCCGCTCGGGGCTATGGGGACGGCCGCGCTCGGACTCACGCTCGTGCACCTGACGATACTGGCGTTCACGCGGGACTACGTAGACTTCCATCCGGCCGTGCTCGTTGTCGTGGTGGGACTCGCCACATTGATCGCCGTCGGGGTCTACCACGCCGGCGAGCAGTACCGGCCGGCTATCAATGCCGGTACTGGGCTGGTGGGCCTGGTAGTGCTGTGGGCACACGCCATCGACGGTGTGGCGAACGTAGTCGCCTCGGACTGGACACACGTCTTTGGCATCGGCATCGAGTATGGCTCGAAACACGTCTTTAACCGGTTCATCATCGACGTCACGAACGCTGTCCAGCCTGCTTGGCTCACCGCGGCTGTCGGCGACTCTTGGCCGTTCCTCGTCGTAAAGGTCGCCGTCGCCGCCGCCATCGTCGCGCTGTTCGATGAGGAGTTCATGGCCGAGAGTCCCCGGTACGCGATCATGCTACTCGGAGCGATCGTCGCCGTCGGACTCGGTCCGGGGACCCGGGACGTACTGCGGGTGACGTTTGCGATCTAGGGGTAGGGGTGGTGCTCGCGGTCGAGGTCGGCCTCGAAGCCGAGTTCAACCGGAATCGCCCGTGCTCGGTCGCCGAAGTACGGTTCGTCGAAGAACAGCGGCTGTGCGCCCGGGACGAGCACGCGGACAGCCCGAAAACCGATGTTCCGTAGGTCACGGGTTGTGGTCGGGGCTGCGTAAGCTGTCAGGTCGACGTCTTCGACCCGATCGAGCACCGCCGCCAACTCCTCCCGCCCCGTCGGGTTCGCATCCGGGCCGACCGATGCCGACGGCACCGAAGTGTCCGGCGTGACAAACGATCGAATCTCGTCGGGAAACTCCGCAAAGTGACCGATTGCGCCACTCGCCGACGCGGCGTCCTCGGCTCCCATACCCCGGAGTTCCATCCAATTCTGGAGTGCCTCGGCCAACGCTGACCGCGAAGCAGCGTCCGCATCAAGGTTCGCCGCTGTCCCGAGCGCCAAGCGGGGCCAGGTATCACGATGGACCGCGACCGCGACCACGGGCACGTCTAGATCTTGTGTGAGCAGGAGCGGCGTGACCTGGAGGTCGGCAACGCGAGCCCGCGCCTCGAGGTCCGCGTAGCGCTCGTCGTCGACGTCGAGCCCTAGCGGCTCGAACGTCGAGTACCAGGCGAGAACTGCCGCGTCACGCTCGATAACCTCGTAGAGCCCCGAGAGGACGGCCCCACAGCCGCCGTTCCCGAGTCCGAGTCCGGTCGTGATCGAGGGCCGGAACCGTTCGGTCGCGGGGGGATAGTGGACGAACTCGGCGGGCAGTTTCGCTGCGTCCTCGGTGTGGAGATTCAGTCCGTCCACCCACCGGAGCGACTCGACGTCGGGCTCGGACCGGAGGACGAACGCGCCGGGCCACACTGCGCCGTCGACGGCTCCTGGCGGTCCGGTCGCGAGCTTGTCGAGGTCGTAGACGCCGGCGGCGTACCGTTCCATGGCCTCCCCAAGGGCCTTCATGAACGCGCTGTCCCAGTCACCTGCCACGCCGGCGGCGTCGCTGGCGGCGGTTGCATCGCTGAATCCCGACGTGTCGCACGTCCTGGCCAGGTAGTACGGCGCGGGGAGCGATTCTGCCTCGCCGACTTCGTGGACGATCCCGACGCGCTCGTCGAGCCCCCGTTCGGCCCGTGCAAGCGACTCCTCCACCGATCGATCCACGGCCCGAAGAGAGAGCGGCAGCCCGTCCTGCCCGGTACACGAACAGCCCGGGAGGGGCAGCAACGACCGTTCGGCATGGGGCAGCTCGAGGACCGATCCGAAGATGGCCGCGGACCCCTCCGCAACGTACGATGCGGCTTCACGCCCGGCGACGGCACCAGCGAACCTCGCGGTGGCCGCTCCGCAGGCTGACGCTGCGTCCGACTCCGATTCGGAGTTTGCCGTCACGCGGCCGACGAGACACTCGTAGCACGCGGTATCGGGACCGAAGCCCGAGACCGCAGCGTCGACGATACCGTGGCCGCCGATCCCGCCAAGTTCGACGGCGAGCCACCGGCTCTCGGACGCGAGCGCCGCGTCGTTCGCCGACCGAAGCGTCCCATCGCCGGTCCTGCCGACGACGACAGCGAGTTCCGACTCTATGCCCTCGGCGGTGGGCTCCCGTATTGCAACGTCGACATCGGCCAGGGCCGCCCGAACCGCCTCGGCCGTGGGTCCTGCGCCGACAACATCGACTGCCATGGGCCCTCGCCGGGTCGGCCCCTGAAAAGCCTACTTCTCCGCGGCCAGGATCGAGCGGGCGCGCTCGGCCATCTCGGGTGGCGGGACTTCGACGAGTCGATCGTCGCCGAGGACCAGCCGCAGTCGCGGACGTCCGACCTCTATCGGAACCTTTTCTGTGTCGATCAGACCGGCGTCCTCGAGTCGTGACTTCGTCCGCGAGAACGTGGCCTTGCTCGCCAGACTGATGTCCTCGCCCCACTTGCTGATGTCGTACAGCAGGACGCCGTTGCGGGCCGCGACGAGAAGACTGATGTCGACTTCTCCCAGGCCGTTTCCGTTGCCACGAACCGAGTCCAGCGACCCGAGGATGGCGTCGAAGTCAGCGGCGGTCTCCTCGCCGACGGCCGTCGCGAGTGTCTCCCTGACCGTCGATAGCGGCGGCGTCCGTGGGGTGAACGAATCCGCCTCCGACCAACGGTCCTCGTAGTACCCGTTCGCCTCGGCAACGAAGTCTCGGTTCGACGTTTCGAGTGCGGCTAGTCGGTCGCCTGCCTCGACGACCGATATGACGCGACCGTCGGCGACGAACAGGAAGTTGTTCGGAGTTTCCTCGACGGTTCGAACCTCGAGGTCGCCCACCTCGACGAGGTCCGCGACGACGCTGCCGACCAGGAAGTCCTCGACGAGATCCGCGAGGAGTGCCTCCTCGGCGAGTACTTTTGCCGTCGGTGGGTCGTCCCGATCTTCGAGCGCTCGGAGCAGTTCGCGAATGGTCTCCGCGGTCGGATTGACAACCAGCACGTTCGTGGTCGCTCCGTCCAACCCGGCTGCCACCACGTCCGCGACAGTTTCGTCGTGGAGCGTTGAACTCTGCATCTGCGTTCGAAGATATGCCGAGTAACGGTACTTAATTTTACTGCCTATATCGGGAGTACAGGTCGCCCCGGTAAATTCCAGAAATCCCCGTGTACGGCGTTTTCAGGTTCTGAAAAAGCCGTTGTACGAATACGCGACTTCGCGCTAATGGAGTCATATATTGCCGATAACCGAACCACCCGTCCACCGTATCGATTCGGGTCGGACAGGTAGATTCTTACGGCGGCGTGGCCACCCCTCGACCATGAGTTACGAGGCCGTGAGGGCCGTCGATCCCGCCGTCGCCGATGCGCTCGGCGGCGAACGTCGCCGCCAGAACGACACCCTGGCAATGATCGCCAGCGAGAACCACGTCAGCGAGGCGGTACTCGAAGCCCAGAGCTCCGCCTTGACAAACAAATACGCCGAGGGATACCCCGGCGAGCGGTACTATGGGGGCTGTGAGTTCGCAGATGAGGTCGAACAAGCGGCCATCGATCGGGCAAAGGCGCTGTGGGGCGCCGAGCACGTCAACGTCCAGCCACACTCCGGGACGCAGGCGAACATGGGCGTCTACCTCGCCGTCCTCGATCCGGGCGACAGAATCCTCTCGCTGGAACTCGAACACGGCGGCCACCTCAGTCACGGTCACCCCGCCAACTTCACCGGCCAGACCTACGACGTCGAACAGTATCGCGTCGACCCCGACACCGGGTACATCGACTACGAGGCACTCGACGAACAGGCCCGCGAGTTCGAACCGGACGTCATCGTCTCGGGGTACTCTGCGTACCCACGGGATATCGAGTGGGAGCGGATCCAGCGGACGGCTGACGCAGTCGACGCCTACCACCTCGCCGATATCGCACACGTCACCGGCCTCGTCGCCGCGGGCGTCCATTCCTCCCCGGTCGGCATCGCCGATTTCGTCACTGGGTCCACCCACAAGACGATCCGCGCCGGCCGTGGCGGGATCATCATGTGCGAGTCGGAACACGCGGACGCTGTTGACTCGGCTGTTTTCCCTGGGTGTCAGGGCGGGCCGCTCATGCACAACATTGCGGGGAAGGCCGTCGGGTTCGAGGAGGCGCTCCAACCTGAGTTCGAGGAGTACGCCGAACGCGTCATCGAGAACGCTCGGGCGCTGGGCGACCAGCTCGTCGAGAAGGGCTTCTCTCTGGTGTCCGGGGGCACCGACAATCACCTCGTCCTGGTGGACCTCCGGGAGTCACATCCAGACACGACCGGCAAGGAGGCCGAGGAAGCGCTCGAGGAAGTGGGTATCGTGCTAAACGCGAATACCGTCCCGGGAGAGACCCGGTCCGCCTTCAACCCGTCTGGGATCCGTGCGGGCACGCCCGGGTTGACCACGCGAGGGTTCGACGCCGACGCGACCCGTGAGGTGGCGAACCTGATCACGCGGGTCGTGGATGCGCCGGACGATACCGCCGAGAAGGCGGACGTCGCCGACCGGGTCGAGGAGTTGACGTCGGCACATCCGCTGTACGACTGAAGCGCCGGCGGATAGCTGACTTCTTCATAGTCGATCCTGGGCCAGGGCGATTCATCGAAGCCCACGAATTGTTGTGGCCGACTCATCGTGGTCTCACCTGTGACCGGTTTCGCTGGCTGTTGCACTGGGACTCACTTGCCGAGACGGGACCGGCATACAGGGGGTTAGGTGGACGTCTCCGATCCGGAGGGCGACATCGGTTGCCCGACACGTCGATACCGGCGCCGGTCATCCTCAATATCGCCGAGGGTAGGGTGGTGGCGTTTACCATGGGGAAGCGAACCATGGCAGTCGGTTCGACACCGCATCGACCCGGCAAGCTGGACACAGCGAACAAGTCGCGGGTCGTGACGCTCGACGGTATACGACTCGAATGAGGGAGTTGATCCGCCCACACGACCAGCATACCTTGACAGCCTCCCACGACTGAAGTCGTGGGCTTCCGCTTTGGATGTGTCACCAAGCCATTGACGAATTGAACTTCTAAGGGACTCGAGGATTCTTCTTCGTCTGCAGCCACGCCGTTATCCACGGCAGAGGCGGCCAAGCGATGTTGCGACCGGCGAGCGTGGCGCGATGCGAAGAGTCGACCGAGGGGCGCGATACCGCTCCGTAGAGACGTTTGAATGCCAGTCGTAGCTGACCGACCGTTCCGGGACGTTGAAGAGTCGGCGGGCCGGCGATTGGCGTAATGACGGAAATTATCGACGGTGAGGCCGTCGCGAAGCAGATCCGAGACGGCCTCGGTAAGGCCATCCAAACCCTCGGGGATCAAGGCACGACGCCGACGCTCGCGACGGTGCTCATGAGTGACGATCCCGCGAGCGAGACGTACGTCTCGATGAAACAGCAGGACTGCGATGAGGTGGGGATCGACACCGTTGACGTGGAACTGGAGACCGAGGCCCCCGGCGAAGACCTCTTCGAGACAATCGACGACCTCAACGCGGACGACGGCATCGACGGGATCCTCGTGCAGATGCCCGTCCCCGATCACGTCGAGAAGCGGGCGGTCCTAGAGCGGATCGACCCGGCCAAGGACGTCGACGGCTTCCACCCGGAAAACGTGGGAAAACTGGTGGCGGGTCAGCCCCGGTTCAAACCCTGCACCCCTCACGGCATCCAGAAACTGCTCGCGGACGTTGATGTCGACCCCGAAGGCCTGAATGTCGTCATCGTCGGCCGATCCGACATCGTCGGAAAGCCGCTTGCGAACCTGCTGCTCCAAAAACAGGCCGGGGCAAACGCGACGGTCACGGTCTGTCACTCGCGGACAGACGACCTCACTGCGCACACTCGTTCCGCCGACATCGTGGTGGCCGCGGCCGGTGTCCCCGGCATGATCGACGGCGACATGCTGTCGGAGGGTGTGGTAGTGATCGACGTCGGGGTGAACCGCGTGGAGACCGATGACGGCTCCAAACTCGTCGGCGATGTCGACTTCGAGTCGGCGAAGCAGAAGGCTAGCGCCATTACGCCGGTTCCCGGTGGGGTTGGCCCGATGACACGCGCGATGTTGCTCTACAACACCGTCCTCGCCGCTAGTCGGCGGGCGGAGGTCGACGTCTCGCTCCCCTAACGCAGTCGCTCATCCATCCGCGCGAGTGCCGACTCGTCGTCGCGTGCGAGATAGGCATAAAGGTCCCGGGTTGCCCCAACCAGCCGATCGGCTTCGCGTGGCCCGACGTCGCCGTCCAATGCCTCGATCCGCTTACGGTTGGCGCGGAGCGTCGAAAGTGCGCGTGCGAGCGGCCTGTCCGGATCGTCGTAGACCAGCCTCAGGTCGGCGGTATACTCGTCGACAGACCGACAGACAGCGAGTCCTCTGGCTGGGGCAAGCGAGGTCGGGACCGCGTCGGGACCCGGCCGGTCGTCCTCTTGCGGTGCCCGTAACAAGGCGAACAGGTAGTCCTGTTCGGGCTTGTCGACCTGTATGGCCCGTTTTAGCTGATTACCCACCGTTTCGAGTTCGGCGGCCAGCAGAAAGGTATCGTCGAGTGGCTGCAACTCTCCGGCGTCGACGAAGCCCGCTGCGCTGCGGAAGTCTCGGCCGGCATCGGCAGCCAGTTCAGCGACGCGGGCGAGTGGCTCGTCGTCCACAGCATCTCGGACCGGCGCCAAGTCAAGCGCTGACCCGCCGGCAGTGTGATCGGCTCGCTCGCCCCGGCCGACGCTTTTCACACTGCCGCAGGCCGGACAGGCGACCGACCCGGTCTCGAAGTAGGACCAACGTGTCCCACAGTCCCGGCACTCGCGCTCGCCGCGAATTTCCATGGGGAGTGTTTGGTCGGACGGACCAAAACGCTCGCGACTCGTTCGTAGCCGAAGGTTGATGGGGCCAAGGGACTCACCGTGGCGCAATGCGCGACGAAGCGGAGATCCGCGAGCAGTACGAGTTTTTGGCCGAGCAGCTCGAGAGCGAGGACATGAAACACGAGGGGGTCCGGCAAATGTTCACGTACTACAAACGGGCCCTTGGCTGGGTGCTCGAAGAGGAACACATCTGATGGAACGTCCGCGTGGACGGTCGGCGCTTACCGTTTCCGCGGGTTTCTCGGACGGAATCTAACGGGTCGAGCGTAACACTGCGGCACGCTCGCGGCGGCGCTGGACGCCCCAGGCGACACTTTTAAGACGCTTCCACCGGTGGATTCACGTGACGCTTCGCTTGGAGGGCCGAAGCGTCAGCGGGGACCAATTCAGGGCGGCAAGCGGGCCTGGGCGTTTTCCGCCTCGGCCCGCTTTCCTTACCTTTCGACGCCACTTGCTAATGGATATTGATGGAGGAGGCCCACGAGTTTACTCGTTGGAAAGGGTCCGGCGAAAAGCGATACATCACCCTCCGTAAGCTGGGCCTGGGGACCCACCAGTCCCCGGCACAGTCTCTCGATGTAAGCGCCAGGAAGTGGCCGGATCAGTCCCGTCTACGGAGCAGTGATCGTGGGTCCATAGTGCGGCCCGTTACCCTTTGGCCAGACGGCGTGGGACGGACACCGGTCACGTACCGCCAGTGGGACGATTACGGGTCGACATTACTTCTCACGGGGACGCTGGGAACACCCGGACCGATCGACCAATAACGACTGGGCGAACCACCAAACGCGTCTGGGCGACCTGGCTTTGTGGGCCCAGTAGAATTCCACAACGACAGTCGTGGGAGGATGTCGATGAGTGCGGACCGAGCGGTCCATGTGTTGCAGTTTGATGGGTCTTCCGCGGCGAAGTGCTGCCGGGCCGAAGTCAACGACCACGTATCGTACTTTTGAGGGATTAGAGTTATGTATCAGGAGTCAGCCCTTTGCCGCTAGAAGCCTGCATCGAACTGTCGCGGAGAGGCCCGTGAATACTCGCAAACGTGGCGGTAGACCCACTTAGACGTGGGACGGGTTGTTCGCCAGCGGCCGCCGCAGTCGTCGTCTCCGTGGTCGCTCTCGTCAGCGCAGGTATACCGAACGACATATTTAATATATTCCGACAATAAACCTAAGCCAGACATTACCGATGCACGACCTGACAGGATTTCAGCGTGACCTGCTGTACGTCATCTCCGGGAAGGACGAGCCCCACGGCCTCGCGATAAAGGACGAACTTGAGGAGTACTACGAGAAGGAGATCCACCACGGCCGCCTGTATCCGAATCTGGACACGCTCGTCGACAAGGGCCTGGTTGAGAAGGGCCAGCGCGACCGTCGAACAAATTACTATAGCCTCACCCGCCGGGGGACTCGCGAGATAGAGGCACGCCGGGAGTGGGAGGCCCAGTACGTCGACCTCTGAGGTCGTGCGTCGGTCGAGTCTGGCAACGGCGGCGGCTGGCCTGGCCGCGAGCCTCGTGGTCAGCGTGGCCGCATACGTGCTCTTCGAGACGGTTCTAGTCTTCCTGTTCGTCCCGTTCGTACCCTTCTTACTACGCTCGTCTGGCGAATCGCCACAGGAACGGGTCTGTCCAGAGTGTGGCTTCCGCACCAGATCGCCCGAAACCGCGTTCTGTCCGCGTGATGGCACGGAACTCCGAGACACGGATTGACTTTCCAGGACCGATGCTAGTCCATGCGCGGTCGTTTCGGACCCGGATTAAAACTGGTAGCGACGGTCGTCGTCCTGCTGGGCTTGGGGGAACTGGTTCCCGCCGGTCATCTCGTCATACGTCATGCCCGAGAGGTACTCGTCGTAGGTGACGTCGTACCCGCTGCGTAGGTGAAAGTCGAGCGTACCGGTCTCGACGGCCGTCTGAAAGAGCATGTGGACCGCCCGCCGCATGAGCTCGTCCGGTTCATCCGGTTCCATGGCTGTTTGCAGCATAGCGAGTTCGTTTCGCGTCTCGCGGTCGAGCGAGACCGCCATCGACTCCCCGAGTTCGCGGTAGCCCTCCTCAACGTCGTCCGAGAGCGCTTCGAGTCCCATATCCGTGGTTTGGTGGCTGGTTGCAAACTCCTTTCGACGCGCAGACGTTCGCCAGATACTTGGGCGAGATTCGCCGTAGCTCCCAGTGAAATGGCGGTCGGTGCCGATGAGGTGGCCAGCTAATGGCCACGTTCTTCGAGGTGGTGGCCGTGGCCTTCGCTTACCAGCTCGCCGTTCTACCCGGCGAGAAAGTCCAGTTCATTATTGCCGGACTCTCGACGCGATTTCACCCCTTACTTGTGGTCACCGCGGCCGGCAGCGCGTTCGCGGGCTGGACCGTCCTCGAAATCCTCCTCGGCGAGCTCCTCACGCAGGTCTTTCCGGGCATTCTCCTCGACGCGATCACTGCCGGACTGTACCTGCTGTTTGCCGTCCTACTCGTCCGGTCCGCACCGGACGCCGGTAGGGACCCTGAATCCGTCGGTGACACCTTGGCCGTCGATCCCGGTCTCTCTTTCGGCGGCTGGAACCTCGACGAGCGGTACGGTGCATTCCTCCCGATTTTTGTCATGATGGCCGCCGGCGAGTTCGGCGACAAGACCCAGCTCGTCACCATCAGCCTCGC
>CAYUFG010000031.1:0-4068 GCA_964443815.1 uncultured Halobacteriales archaeon
GCCGGCGGCCACATCGTCGTATCGTCGTCCTCGGTCATCTGCTATCACCACGTAGCGGCGCCGAGGAGATAAAGCTTACGTTTGTTACCATCTAATACCATTCAATACCATCGGGCCAACCTCTCCGCACTCTGGTGGCGACACCGGCCACCGCACCAAGAGTGCCGTCGATCGCCGGACGTGGCCGGTTTCGGCTATTCCGGTTGATCATCACCTTTTAATAGGCAGTCTTTCCTAGATGTTCCCGATGAGTTCTGAATCGACCCGGAGTGCGCTGCTCGACACGTGGACGGAAACGTCCGCGCACGTGTTCGACAGCGTCGTCGCTGCCAACAGGGCCGCGTTTGCGGCCATCGGTGTCGAGGCCGACGGCGACGACCCGACCGCCGCCACCGCCGAGCGCATCGAGGCGGACGGGGACCTGCCCGAGTGGCACGCCGATCCCGGGGTCGAGACCCTCGAATCGCTCGGCGTCGGCGATCATTTCCGCTTTTCGAAGACGATCACGGCGGACGACGTCACCCAGTTCGCCGCCGCCAGCGGCGACACCAACCCGCTGCACCTCGACGAGGAGTACGCTGAGGCCACCCGGTTCAAGGGACGTATCGCCCACGGTACCCTCGTTTCCGGCCTGATCAGCGCCGCCCTCGCTCGCCTTCCCGGAGTCATCATCTACCTCTCCCAGGACCTCGAGTTCCACAGTCCGGTCCGTATCGACGACCGCGTTACCGCCGACTGCGAGGTCGTGGAGGACCTCGGCAACAGCCAGTACCGCCTGCGAACCCGTGTGCTGGAGAGCGAGGACGTCGTCATCGACGGCGAGGCAGTGATCATGGTCGAACCGGTCCCCGACGAGGATTGATCACGGCCACCGCCGGTTCCGGCTTACGTACCGGGAATGTTAGTCCTGTAGACTGTCCCACACTCTATCTACCGCGTCCCTCACTCACCGTTCGACGACCAGGAGCGCGACGCGCTCGCGGACCAGGGCGGGAATTCCGGCGTCGGTCGCCGCCAGTTCGGCGTCGCCGATCTCGTAGTACTCCCTGACTCGCCCCTCGTCGTAGTCCCCGAGGGGATCGGCATCGGTGTCGAGTTCCCTACTCACTGCCCCGGCGGCCGCAGCCTCGTCTCCCCCGTCCACGAGCACGACCGTTGGAGACTCGCCTGCCGAGATGCCGATTTCGAGGGCCACCTCGATCTGTCGCGTGCCCCCGGCGTAACAGAGGATCTCCATGGCGCGGTCGTCGGCGATCGCGGTCTCGCGGGCCACCGACCGATCGGCCAGCTCGAGCGCACGTTCGAGATGCTCGCGGTCGACGACGTACCGGGCGTCGAACGCCTGGACCGTCGATCCGTGTTCGGCACCGATCGCCTGGATGTCGGCGACGAAGTCGTCGACGGCCGCGACCGACGCACGGCCGGTGACTAGCTCCATCAGAAATCCCCCAGGCTGGACTGATCCTCGCCGGCCTCCTCAGGGTCCTCCTCGACTTCGCGGCCGACTGGCTCCGAGGTCGTCGTCGGCGCCGCGGTGGGTTCCACGCCCTCCATGTCGGGATCCCTATGACCGGCGTTCTCGAGGATGTTCTCCGCAGTCTGTCGCCGGCCCTGCAGCGCGTCCAGCACGAGCGCCTTGTCGGCCTCACGAAGTGCCGCGCTGTCCTCGATGCCGGCGTCGAAGAGCCGTCTAGCGCGCACTCGCCCCACGCCACGGACGCCAGCGAGGTCCACCAGCTCCTCGCCGACGCCGTGTTCGACTCGCATTCGCGCCTCGCGGATGGCTGGGACTACGTCGAGATCGAGTTCGACGGCGAGCGACTCGGCGGCTCCGAGTAGCCAGTCGGCGGTCTCGACTTTCCCCCGGACGTCCCCCGGTCCGACGCCGTACCGATCGGTGATGTCGTCCTCGTCGACCTCCGTGGCCCAGTCCTCGAGCATGCACGCCGTCTTCAGCGCCGCGAGCCAGTCCTCGAACGCCCGGTCGTACTCGCTGGGCGCCCGTCCGAGCAGTTCGTCGCTTCGCTCGAAGGCAATTTCGGAATACTCTTCCTCATCGCCCGACCGTAGGTAGAGCTCGTACATGTCCGGGGTGCGCGCGACGAGGTGGAACAGGCCCAGGACGGTCGGCTCACGCGGCTCGTCGACCGTAGTGTCGTCCGGAGCATCACCGTCGACGAGTTCGCTCGCCGCCTGGAAGCCCTCGGTCTCCACCGGCCGCTCGCGCTGCTCCGGCGGCCGCTGAAGCGTGCGGAGCCCGTCGATGATCTCCGCGGCGCTCATCGGGTCGAGGTACAGCCGCGAGACCGTGTGTCCGAGATTAGTTGCTGACAGCTCCGTTCCCTCCCGTTCGAGAAAGTCATTGACCACCAGGTAGTCGATAACTGTCTCAGTCACGGCCGCCAATCTCCCACCTTCCTGGGTCTGTTCGGCGTAGAGCGTCGCTTCGAGGAACTCGAGAAGCCCGTCCTGCGAGCGGGCGAATCCGGAGGCGACAGTTGCGAGGATGTGCGTCCGCAGAGCGGGTTCGGCAGCGAGCTTCGACCGGACCGGCTCGGGGTCGGCCCAAACGTACCGCTCGAATAGCTCGTCGAGCTCGTCGTGGCTACTCGCGAGCAGGACGGCCTCGCCGTAGGGGTCGAGACCCGGCCGGCCGGCGCGACCCATCATCTGGTGAACCTCGAGGACCGAGAGGGGTTGCATGCCGCCAGCGCTGCCATCGTAGCGGCGCCAGTCCCGGACTACGACCCGACGGGCGGGCGTATTGACACCCGCTGCGAGCGTCGGCGTCGCGCTGACGGCCTTGAGCAGCCGCTCGCGAAAAGCGTCCTCGATCAGCGCCCGGTGTTCGCGGGCCAACCCCGCGTGGTGGAAGGCTGCACCCCGCTCGACCGCCTCCGCGAGGTCGTCGCTGGTCTCCGTATCACTGACGTCCCGAAGCTCGTCGGCGATGGCCCGGAGTTCCCTAACTTCGTCGGCGTCCAGGACGTCGCTCGTCACTCGGCCCAGCCGTCGAGCTTCGGCTTCGGCGTTCCGCCGGGAGTTGACGAACACCAGCGACGACCCGCCACCCTCGAGCGTATCCCGAACGAGGGCACCGGTCTGGTCCTCGCCCGCCTCGACCGCCACACGCTGCTGGCTGCCGTCCTCGAGGTGGAGCGCCTCGCCGTAGTGGACGCCCTTCTGAAGGTCGATCGGCCGCCAGTCCGAGTCCACCAGCGCCGCATCCAGCCACGACGCGAGCTCCGTAGCATTGCCGATGGTCGCCGATAGGGCGACCGTCTGGAGCTCCGACGTGAGTTTGCGCAACTTCGCGAGCGTGACCTCCAATGTCGGCCCCCTCTCGCCGTCGTCGACCAGGTGCACCTCGTCCGCCACGACACAGGAGACCTCCGCGAGCCAGGGCGCGTTGTTTCGCACGAGGGAATCCACCTTCTCGCTCGTCGCGACGACGATGTCCTTGTCCGCCAGCCACCCCCCGTCGGATTCGTAGTTGCCCGTCGAGACGCCGACGTCGACACCGTACTGCTCGTATTCCTCGAATTCCACGCGCTTCTCGCTCGCGAGCGCCCGTAAAGGCACGATGTACAGCGCTTTGCCGCCTCGATCGACGCTCGCGAGCATGGCCATCGCCGCGATGAGCGTCTTACCGCTGGCCGTTGGTACGGCCGCGACCAGGTTCTCACCGCGGGTGACCCCTGCCTCGACCGCCTCGGACTGGGGCGGGTAGAGGTCCTCGATGCCCGCCTCCCGGTGGTGGTCGGCGAACCAATCCGGGAGGTGGGGTACGTCCGAAATCTGCATTGAGACTCGATAGGTGCCTGGCCCGGTTTAAACTCACGGACCGAAAAACCGGGCGCATTGGATTTTGCCTCCCCCTGTGTGTACTGCCCGAACAGCCGCCGGATGGCCCGACCGACGAGACTATCGGAGTGCTCGCTGTTGGATCCAGTCTTGATCCTCACGGTGGGCGCGGATTTGAAGTCAGGTTTTGGCGTCGAGCTGACCGTGTGATCGGGTTCGATCCGATCGGAGGCCCGGAACTCCGCTGCGGGACCCACGAAACCG
>CAYUFG010000031.1:4168-17502 GCA_964443815.1 uncultured Halobacteriales archaeon
ATCGGGTTCGATCCGATCGGAGGCCCGGAACTCCGCTGCGGGACCCACGAAACCGCCGGACCCTTTGTCTCGAAACCGTCGACCCCCCGCCGTAAGGATTCCCATCCCCTTCAGGGGTGTGTCCGAGCGGCCTGGTTATAGGCCATCAATCGAGTACCAGCCTGCCGGAATCGGAACGGACGCCCCGAGACACACTCCGGCTGGCGTTCTATCACCGCCCGTCATGAAGGAATCCACGACGTGTGTGGTTCGCCGGTGCTCGGCCGCCGACGAGCGCGTCCGCCCAGATTGTTGGACGCATCCGATCGAGCAACGCAGCGGAAGTCAGGTCGACGGCACGGTCCGTGCGCCTCGCCTTGGAGGAGCCTGTCTGGTCGGAGTCACCACACTCTCCCGTGAGGGCACGTCCCAGAGCGGAGCGCACAGACCGGAGGACCGGCGACGGGAAACGCGCCTCCGTGGGTACGGCGTCCGAAACCCAGCGGAGGAATCCCACGAACTCTGTCGTGGGGGAGGTCAATACACCCCGCCAGCTTGATGCCCGGAACTCCCGAAACTCCCTCATGCGCATCGAGTTCGACCGAGACACCTGCATCGGCATGTTCCAGTGCGTCGAGGAGTGGGACGCGTTCGAACGCGACGAGGACGCTGGCAAGGCGGATCTCGCCGACAGCGAGGAGGTCGAACCCGACCGATTCGTCCGCGAGGTGCCCGACGACGCCGAACTCGACGCGAAGTTCGCCGCCCGCACCTGTCCAGTCGACGCCATCGCCGTCTACGACGACGGCGAGCAGCTGATCCCGTGATGTGTCCGATGGCGAGGCAGCTGCCGACCCGCCACAATCGCAGATCCACGGTCTTCGGACGAAAGGACTGAGAGGACGCGCTCCCCAGCCCCGTCAGATGGGGGTCCGCGACCGGGTGCGCCGCCTGCTTTTCGCCTTCCCGGCCGGACTGGCAAGTCTCGGACTTGTCGACCGCCGCAAGTCAACCGAAGCCTTCGACCTGGCGGTGCCGGTAATGGTCACCGGAGGGCTCCGGGTGCTGCTGCGGATGGCCGATTTCCTGTTCGTGGGCCTCGCCCTCGGCGACGCCGCCATCGCGGGCCTCGAGTTCGGATTCCAGTACTACTTCATCGGCTTCGGGCTCGCGCTCGCGTTGACCTCCGGGACGATCAGCGTCGTCTCGCGACTCCAGGGCGCCGGCGAGCAAGCTCGGGCAGATCTCGCCGTCAAGCAGTCGCTCTGGCTTTCACTGGTGATCGCCGTCCCGCTAACCGTCGGGTCGTGGCTGTACGCCGATCCGCTGGTCGGCCTGCTCACGGACGACGCCGCGACGGTCCGCTACGGCTCGGGTTACCTCGCGGTCATCATGCTCTCGCTCGTCCCCCGGTTCTGGAGCATGATCGCAGCACGGGCCCTTGCGGGCAGCGCGGACACGCGGACGCCGATGTACGTTCGCCTGCTCACACTGCCGATCAACGTCGTCCTGAACGCCGTACTCGTGTTCGGCCTCGGTCCGTTCCCCATGCTCGGCGTCGTGGGCGCGGCGCTCGGGACCGTGGTCGCGAACACGCTCGCGGCCGGCGTCTTCTTCATCCTCCTCGTCTCCGGTCGGTACGCCATCGCCCTGCCGATCCGCGGCCGCCAGGTCGATCTCGACCTCCTCCGGGAGATCGTTCGCGTGGCCACCCCGCTCGGCGGCATGCGTCTCGCGCAATCCACCGCCCGATTCCCCTTCCTATTCATTCTCGGCGCCCTCGGCATCCCGGTCGTCTCCGCGTACGCCATTGGCCGCCGGGTGATGCTGCTCGCGCTCATGCCCGCCTGGGGTTACGCCACCGCAGCCAGCACGCTTGTCGGCCAGGCGCTTGGCGCCGGCGACGAGTCCGAGGCGACCGCGTACGGCTGGCAGACGCTGCGTATCGGCCTTGCCACCCAACTCCTGATCGCCGCCATCCTCGTCCTGCTCGCCCGGCCGATCGCGACCGCGTTCGGAACCCAGTACGTCGACCTGACGGTCCAATTTGTCCGCGTGTTCGGCGTCGCGACCGCCGGGTTCAGCGTCGCGCGGACGATGCGGGGCAGCCTCCGTGGCGCCGGCGACACGCGCTGGCCGCTCTATGGAACGATCGCGGGCTCGTACCTCGTCCGCCTCCCTATCGCCGTACTCGCCCTACCCACTAGCTTTACGATAACGGTCGCGGGCGTTTCGATCGCGCCAAGCCTCGGGCTCGGTGTCCCCGTAATCTTCGTCGCCCTCCTCGCGGACTTCTACGTCAAAGCTGGTGTCAACACCGGCAGATACTACAGCGGCGCCTGGAAGGCGGTCGCCCGCCGGTCGGCCGTTGGTGGCTGAACAGAACCACAAGTGCTACCTCCCGGGCCCGATACGGTCGCCCATGAGCACTGCCACGAAGGTCGTCGTCTGGACGGTCGTCCTGTCTGTCGCGGCGGTCCTGTTCCTCACCGTCAACCTGGCCGCCATCTGAACGTATACTATGTATTGACTTGTATACGCCTCAGAGTCGGTCGAGTACCGCCTCGGCGTCGTAGTCGAGTGTCAGCTCGCGTGAGCGGCCCCGACCCTCGACGCTGGTGTAACTTGCGTCGATCACGTCGAGCTGGTCGAGCTTGTTGATGATCTCCGAGTACCGCGTGTAGCCCAGATCCGTGCGTTCGTGGAAGACCTCGTAGATGTCGCCGGCCCGCTCGCCGTCGTGCTCCGCGATGACCTCGACGAGCGCCTGCTCGGAGTCGGTCAGCTCCTGGAGTTGGCGGGAGAGGTGGATGTACTTCGACGTCTCGAAGGCGTCCTCCACGTCCTCGAGCTCGACCGAGCGGCTGCCGCGCATCTCCGCGTTCAGTCCCGCCCGCCGGAGCAGGTCGATCCCCACCCTGAGGTCTCCGCCCTGGTCGGCCGTGAGTTCCGCGACGTGGTCGAGCACCGGCGCGTCGACGACACCCTCGTGGAAGCCACGTTTTGCGCGTTCCTGGAGGATTTCGACGATTTCGGGCACATCGTACTTCGGGAAGTAGACGTCCTCGGGCCGGAACACGCTCTGGACCCGCCCGTCCAGTGACTCGATGATGTCGAGTTCGAGGTCCGAGGAGATGACGATGACGCCGATGCGGGCCCCGCCCTGTTCTTCGTGGGCGCGCAACAGCGAGTAGAGCGTATCGGAGGCCTCGGACTCGTAGAAGAGGTAGTTGACGTCGTCGAGCGCGACGATCAGGACCTCGTCGTCGTCGACTAACGAGTCCGTGACCTGGGAAAAGAGCTTCTTGAAGGAAATGCCCGAGGACGGCGGTTCGTAGTCGAAGACACCCTCGAACAGGCGCGAGAACACCGAGTAGCGCGTCGAGTTGACCTGGCAGTTGACGTGGACGGGCTGGACGCCGGACTGGGCGCGGAGTTCGTCGAACAGGATGTGGATCGCGGTCGTTTTTCCCGTGCCGGGCGGGCCCTGGGCCATCACGTTCAGCGGCCGGGATCCCCTGACGGCCGGCCGGAGGGCGTACTTGAGACTCTCCAACTGGGTTTCGCGGTGGAGGAAGGCCTCGGGGACGTAGTCGATCTCGAAGACGTGCTCGTCTCGGAAGACGGACTCGTCCCAGCCGAGCATGTCCTCGTCACTCATCACTTTCACCGACCTGTCGACGGCACTTAACGGTGTTGGGCAGCCCGGCCGCCGATACGGCCGATACCGGGAGAAACCGCCCGACTGCGGCCGTGTCGTATCGGCCCTGAATTTAAATCCGCCGCAAATGTGGGCGACAACTGCCGTAGTCGTGTCGCTCGGAGTGTGAACCACCATGGCACTGCTCGCCGCCCTCCGTTATGCGTTCGAATCCTCCGACGAACAGTCCGGCCGCCGGGCCCGGTGCCGGAACTGCGGCCGGTACTACCCCGCGGGCGAGGGCACCTGCCCGCACTGTGGCTCGGCAAACCGTCTGCTCGGCGGGCCGCCGGACTGCAGCCACGACCGCGCCTAGAAGGGCCCGCCCGCCACCAGGCTCGACATGACCGTCCGCTCGGCCCGCCGGAGGAGTTCACCGGCGGTTCCCGCTCCGCAGTCCAACACCTCGGCAACTGCCTCAAGGCCAGCTTCGCGCGGCGACCGGTAGTAGCCGATCTCGACCGCCGTTCGGACGGCTTCGAACTGGCGAGGTGTGAGTTCGAGACGCTCGTCCACGCGTGCACCGCGGTACTCCCCCACCTGGATGACTTCCACGCCCATCTCGCTCGGTACGGCGTCGACGGCTGCCTGCACGGCGGCTGCGGGCCCGACGGCAGTAACGCGGACAGTGCCGTCGCTACGGTACTCGACGGGCGTCAGCACGAGCAGGCCGGGTTGCTCGAACGCGCCAGCAAAACTCCGGTCTTGCTCGGTCATCGACTCGCGCACGTAGACGTAACAAGTGTCGTCCGGGCAAGGGTCGAGTTCGTATTCGAGCAACTCCGGCCGATCGACGAGGGCCGACTCGTAAGGGTCCGCAGGCCCGGCGACGTGAAACAGCGCGGCATGTTCGTCGACGCCGTAGGGCTCACGGTACAGCAGCCGCGAGCAATCGTAAGCGTCGTGGTCGACGACGAACTGGTGCATGGCGTTCCGCTCGCCGGGCGGCTGATCCACGCTCACTTCGAGGTATCGCATGCGCCTCGATTCGGCTTCGTCGTCCACCCACAAAAGCCTCAGAACTTCTCGAGCAGCCCGCTGTAGAAAGCCGCGTCGCGGTCGTCGGCCAGCTTTTCGACGATCAATTCGGGGGTGGACCGGGCCAGGCGGCCGGGGACCGGACTCCGATCGACGACGAGTTCGCCGTCCTCGAGTCCCTCGGCCTCGATGCCGTCGACGGCGATATCTACAGCTGCGGCCTCGCGGATCTCTCGCGCAAGGTGGGAGACGAACACTGCCGTCGCGTTCCGCTCGGCGAGCGCCTCGAGGATGCCCGCCATGATGTTAGCGCTGGCGCCGGGTTCGGTGATACTCTCGAGTTCGTCGACCAGCACGAGTACGTCCCGCTTCTTACTCACCTCAGTGACGAGATCGCCGAACTCGACGAGCGTGGACTCGAAGGCGCCCGCATCGAGCGTCCCCCGTCCCTTGGCGTGGTAGTGGAGTTCGTCGATCCGCTCAAGGCGCGCGTGATCGGCGGGGACGGGCAGGCCCATGTGTGCCAGCGTCACGACAAGCCCCACGAGATCGAGCAGCGAGGTCTTGCCGCCGCTGTTTACGCCGGAAAGCAGCCGCACACCGCACGCCTCGTAATCGACGGGTTCGACGTCTTCGACGTCGAGCAACGGCGAGCGACCCCCTTCGATGGTGACGCCCTCGCCCTCGAAGGCAGGCATCGAACAGTCGAAGTCGGCAGCGAACTTCGCGACCGCGAGCTCCACATCGAGCTCGAGGGCGTCGCTGACCATCGTCCGGACGGCGCCACGCTCGCCGGCGAGACGCCTCGCGAGTTCCCGTTTTTGGCCTGCTGCACGCCGGTCCCGGTCCGCGGTGAGCGCCTCGCGCAACCGCCCGAGTGCGTCCTCATCGCGCTCGACGGGATAGGTGGGGTCGGCCCCGAACACCTGTCGGGCAAGGTCACTGTGGGTGTCGAGGTCGAGAGCGTCGACGAGGTGATCTCGGGCGGCCTCGACTGCGCCGTCGAACTCGTCCGCGAGTTCCCGGCGCAACAGTGAGTCGGCCCCGGCACCCTGCTCGACCAATGAAAGGAGATCGGTCCCTTCGATAGTGACGTCACGTTCGGCGATGGCCTCGCGGAGTCGGTCGTTGGCGACGCTCTCTGCCATCGAAACCGCGGCATCGAGGTCGTCGACGGCGGTCTGGAGGCGCTCGAGTTCCGCGTCGCCCCGCGGCATCCCGTCGTCATCGAGGCCCTCGAGCGCGGATTCCAGGTCATCGAGGTCCGTCGGCGCGTCCATCTTGGCGGTCCGGTGGACGTCGATCGCGGCACGGATCGCGTCGCGGTTCGAGGCGAAGAATGACAGCGCTCGCTCCGGCACGACGGATACGGGATCGTCCAGGGCGGTGGGCTCGACGCGGACGTCACCCTCGACATCCACCCCAGCGAACTCGTCGTCGAGCGCGACGACCGTTGCGTACCCCCTGGCGAGTTCGGCGAGCTGTCGAGCGTCATCGACCAGTTCGACGCTCACCTCCGGGACAGCTTCTGTCGCCACGGCGTAGGTCTCGGCGTCGCTCGTGGCGAGTGCCCGGTCCCGCACGCGGACGTCCTCGGGCTCGGATAACGGTTCGACGGCCGAGAGCGCGTCAAGCGTTGCGGCGGCGGGGTCTCGCGCCATCGCGCGCTCGGCGAAGGTCCGGACCTCGTCGATCCGCGATTCGCTGGCGCTTGGATAGAGCGTCTCGACTCGCCTCGCGGCGTAGTCCGTGACGGTGCGCTCTTTCAGCAGGGAAAGCGCTTCTGCGTGGAGTTCCCGGGCGCGGTCGGTGGCGGGGAATCCACCGGGGTCGTCGTGGGTCTGCCTGATCGCGGCCCGGGCGATACGGGCTGCCCGGCCATCGGAAATCCCTGGCGCCTCGGCGATTGTGGCGACGTCCCCCTCACTGAGGGCCCGCTCCGGCTCGTCGAGGGCCCGTAGCGCGTCGGCGGTCTTCGGGCCGACACCGGGGATACCCTCGATCTCCATCTACCCGTGAGGTGCGCCCCGGGCGAGAAAAACCCAGCGGGCCGTCTCAACGGGCTTTTGCCCGCCGCCGCCGAACGGCCGCCATGGATATCGAGGCCAAGCGCGCGGCCGCCCGGGACGACCTCGCCGACCGTGAGGGGGTGTTGGTGGCCTTTTCCGGCGGCGTCGACTCGAGCGTCGTCGCCGCGCTCGCCCACGACGCGCTCGGGGAGGACGCGGTGGCCTGTACAGCCCGCAGCGAGACGCTCCCCGCCGCAGAACTCGACGACGCCCGCCGCGTCGCCGACGAGATCGGCATCCGGTACGAGGAGGTTACGTTCAGCGAGCTCGACTCCGAGGCTTTCCGCCGCAACGACGACGACCGCTGCTACCACTGTCGGTCGATGCGCCTCTCGGCTATGTTCGAGAAGGCAACGGATCTTGATCTCCCGGTCGTCTGCGACGGAACCAACTCGTCTGACCCCGGCGAAGGCCACCGCCCCGGACTCCGCGCCGTCGACGACCTCGACGCCTACTCCCCGCTGCTCGAACATCACATTTCGAAGGACGAAGTCCGCGAGATCGCCCGCCACTACGACCTCTCCGTGGCCGACAAGCCCTCGATGGCGTGTCTCTCCTCGCGGATTCCCACCGGGATCGAAGTTACGGAGGACCGTCTCACTCGCATCGAAACGGCCGAACGCCTCCTCCGGACCTGGGGCTTCGAGCAGTTCAGAGTCCGGGACCACGATGGCATCGCTCGGATCGAGGTCGGCGAGGACGAACTAGAGGCGGCCCTGGATCCGGATTTCGTCCGCGCCGCCCGAGACCACGTAGCCGACCTTGGGTTCGACCACGTCACGCTCGACCTCCACGGCTACCGCACCGGGAGCGTGAGTCCCGACGCCGGAAGCGAACCCGAGGTCCTCGCGGCGGATTATCCGACCGACTAGCTCGGTCGGTAGCGCCGCCAGAGCCACAGTCCGCCCTCGTAGACCGAGATAATGCCGACCGCGAGGGCGACCGCCGCGATCGGCCCGAGATACGTACCCCTGGCGCCGTCGAGCAGTGCGGGATCCGGACTTGCGAGATACCCGACGATTACCGCGAGGACCCACACCGGTAGCCGCACCGTGCGAACGACGCGAGACAGCAATGTGGGCCCCCCGAAGCGCCGGACGAGGTACGCAACTAGTTCGAAGGCCACGAAGATTCCGAGGCCGACGACGATCGGTGTCGCGGGGCGCATACCCGCCATCGCGAGCAGGTCGATGAAGCCCTGGGGCAGGCTGTCGTAGTAGCTCTCAGGTAGCGGCGCAGCACTGGCGAGGTAGGCAGCAGTTACGGCGACGAACCACACCAGTGGCCGGAGGTCGACGAGCTGCTCCACGCCGGGCACGAGCGATCCCTCACCGCTCCAGCGCACCATCGCGAGCGTCCCCTCGAACAGGAGGATCATCGTCGTCGCGACGATGAACGGCGCCATACCGGTCGGGTCGGGCGAGAAGAGGAAGGCGATGCCAGCGAAGGCCGCCCAGAAGTACAGCCGACGCCCCTCCAGCCAGTACCGGTTCGTCACGCCCATCATCAGCGCCAGCATGACGAACAACGGGATCTGGAAGATGATGGCGAACGTGCCGAGCAGGAGGAGGATCAGCCCGAAGGTCTCGCTGAGGCCGAAGGCGATCTGGGCAACCGGCTCGGAGTACGAGAGGAAGTAGGTGAAGATCAGCGGTAACACGAGGGCGTACGCGAACAGCAGGCCGATGCCCGCGAGGATCAGACTCGTCGGGACCGACGCCAGGTAGTAACGCCGCTCGTTCGGGTACAGCCCGGGTCGCATGAAGAGGTAGGATTGGTAGACGAAGACGGGAAGTGCCGCCACGAGACCCACGAGCGACGCCACTTTCAGTCGGGCGAGGATCAGCGCGAGCGGGTGGTACAACCGCGGGCAAGCGTCGTTCGTGACCCCCGGCGGCGGGGGACACGAGGCCGTTGAGCCCGGCAGGAAGGAGTACCATAGGAAGTTGATCAGGCGGTCGGCGAAGGGGAAGACGAATGCACTGACGACGGCCATCACCAGGATGACGACCGCGAGCCGGCGGACCATCTCCTCGACGTGGTCCGCGAGCGGCATTTCCTGGTCGTCCGGGGCGCCCTCGAAGTCAGCGCCCTCGGGCGGAGGCGTCGGCTCGCCGGAAACCGTCACCGACTCCTCGCCGTCACTCATCGACCGCGGGTTGTCTGTGACTGTTTGTAAGCCTTCTTCTCCGCGGGGCCCGGCCGGGGCGGCGGGTCCGTCCTTTTACTTTGTTATCTACAGTAATAACATTGTGATAAATAAAATACTGAGGGAAACGCGGGAATTCGCCGCGTCGGGATCGAGGCGTCACGCCTCCCGGACTCGTGGTTACGCCGCTCGCCCATTTCGAACTCTCGCTATCGCTCGACCTCGTCACCTCCGTTCTCCACTCGCCCCATGCCGGGACTCGCCGTTGGTCGAGTCTGGCTGCCGCTCGAACCACGCTATGAACAAATTGATAACACCAACCCGGTAAGCCCAGCCACACCAATGGCTGGGGCCATCGACGAGGACACGGCCAGAACAATCGGCCGTGGCCGGGATGCCGTCGGCTCCGTCCTCTCGAACGCCCAGTCCCAGCTCAAGAAGGTCTTCATCGTCTTCCTGGTCGTCCTCCTCGGGACGATCTGGGGGCTCCGGGAGTACATATGGCCCGCCCTCAAGCGTGATCTGCTCTACGAACGCATGACGCCCGAGGTGCTCGATCAAACGACCGTCGTCGCCGTGACACCGTTCGACGTCATCCTCCTGCAACTCAAGATCGGGGTCATCTTCGGGGCAATCGTCTCGCTCCCGCTCGTCGTCTGGTTCGGTCGGGATGCCCTTCGTGCCCGGGGACTCTGGCCGAGCGAGCACATCCCCCGCTGGAAGGTCTGGGGCGTGGTCGTCCTCGTGCTCGGCCTGTTCGCGCTCGGGGTCTTCTACGCCTACGAGCTGTTCTTCCCGCTGATGTTCGACTTCCTGGCTAGTAACGCCGTCAACGCCGGGTTCACGCCGACCTACTCGATCGTCAAGTGGACCGAGTTCATCGTTTTCCTGATGCTGTCCTTCGGGCTCGCCGCACAGCTACCGCTGGCCATGAGCGCCACCGCCGCGGCCGGTATCGTCCGCTACGAGACATTCCGGGACAAGTGGCGCTACGCCGTGCTCGGTATCTTCGCCTTCGGGGCCGTCTTCTCGCCACCGGATCCCTTCACCCAGATCATGTGGGCACTCCCGCTCGTCTTTCTCTACGTCGTCAGCCTCGGGGTCACCAAGCTGGTCGTACTCAGCCAACGGGCGGGAGCGTACGTCGACCTTCGGGACGTCGTACGGGACCGTTGGAACCATCTCGCGGGCGTTGTCGTCCTCGTAATCGGTGGCACCTGGCTCGCCCTGACACGGGGCGGACTCGATCTCGCGAACCAGTTCCTGGTGACTATCGGCTCGAGCTACCGGGCGCCGACCGCGGAGACCCTCTCGATCTTTGGTCTGGAGTCGGGAGCCTCGGCGGCACTCCTCGCGGCGATCCTCGCCGCAGTCGCGGCACTCGTCGCGTTGTTCTGGTTCCGCATCCAGGCCCTCGAGACCGTCACCATCCCCGAGCGGCCGGGCGATCCGGCCCCTGCGAGTGCGGGCGAGCCGGCGGAGATAGATGTCGGCGCGCTCAGCGCAGCTGGGGTCCGGGCCGCCCCACTCGAGGCCTTCGCGGACATGACCGAAGATGAGGCGGTCGCAATCGCAGGCGAGGCGATGGAGGACGACGACCCGGACAAGGCCGAACTGATCCTCGAGAAGTTCGACGAAGCCCAGGAGGCCGACGTCGAGGCCGAGTCCGACGACGAGAGTGACCCCGTCACCTCCACTGCGGCCGGCATGATGGATGCCTTCACTGAGGACGAGACCACCGAGGAGGATATCGGCGGCTACTACTACGACATCGCCTTCATCCTCGACTCGCTCACTTCGAAGGCCATCTGGCTCGTGGGGACGTTTATCGTCGTCATGGCGGCAACATTCGTCTATCTCTACAGCGGCGGCATCGGCGACATCAAGGATGCCTTCCTCGGCCACATGCCGGCGGCGCTCGCGGACGAAGTCGACATCGTCACGCTCCACCCGGTGGAGGCCCTCATCTTCGAAGTCAAGTTCTCCGTGCTGCTGGGAGCGGTCGCGATCATACCCCTCGTGGCCTACTTCGCCTGGCCGTCAATGGAGTCCCGTGGGATAATTGGCGGCAACCGGAATACCCTGCTCGTTTGGGGCGGCTCGATCGTCGTTACCCTGGTCGGCGGCAGCTTGCTCGGCTTCTTCTACGTCGCCCCGGCGATCATCTCATGGCTCGCCGCCGACGCGCTGACCTCGAGCATGGTCATTGCCTACCGCATCAACAACTTCGGCTGGCTAGTCATCTTCACGACCATCGGGATCGGCCTGCTCGCCGAAGTGCCCGTGACGATGTTCCTGTTCCACCGCGGCGGGCTCGTCTCCTACGACACCATGCGGCGCCGTTGGCGGGTTTTCGTCATCGGGACCTTCGCCATTGCCGGCCTCGCCACGCCGAAGGGCATCTTCACCATGTTCATCGTGGCCATCCCTGCCGCCCTCGCCTACGGCATTGGCCTTGGCATCCTCAGAGTCTACACCGGCGTGACCGGTCGTCGGGCGAGTCGCCGCGGCGAGACGGCCGACTGAGCCCACCTGAACACCGCCGCGCCGCGATCCTGCCCCGGAGGCGACGACAGGACCGCCTCGTTTCACCCCCGTCGTATTTCACCACCGCGCCACCACCGAGTCCATGGACGTCCTCATCACCGGTGCTGGCGGCCGCGTTGGCACCGCCATAACGGACAACCTCTCCGCGGAGACCTACGACTTCACGCTGCTCGACCGGGAGCCGGTTGCCGGGCCTGGCGAGCCTGTCGTCGCAGACGTCCGCGATTACGACGAGATCCGCCCGCATTTCGAGGGCCAAGAGGCTGTGGTCCACCTCGCCCTGATGCGGACGGGTGGGGACTTCGGCCCCGGCTTTCGCGAGATCGGCTGGACACAGGCGCTCCAGGACAACCTCGAGGGCATCAACAACGTCTACGAGGCTGCGGTCGACGCCGGCCTCGACTCCATCCTGTTCGCCTCGTCGAACCACGCCGTCGGGATGGTCGAGGTACGTAACGCCCCCGAAGTGTACCACGACCAGGGCATCGTCGCCGGCCACGACGAACCACACCGGCCGGACTCGCTGTACGGCCTCTCGAAGGCTTACGGCGAGGACCTCGGGAGACTGGCTGCGGAGGCCCACGGAATCCGCTTTTACGGGCTCCGCATCGGCGCAGTCCGGGATGCCGAGTGGGATCATCCCTACGGCGACGCCGAACGGGGCGTCGAGGAGGGCCGGTGGGAGCGCGGCACCGAAGAATACGACGAACAGGTCGCGCGGCTGCGCGGCCTCTGGCAGTCCCGCCGTGACTGTGCACACCTCGTCGAGTGCTGTCTGCAGGACGACGCCGTCGAGTGGGACCATTTCTACGGCGTCAGCGCGAACGACCGCCGCTGGCTCGACGACCTCGACTACGCCAGAGAGACCATCGGCTACGATCCCAAGGATAACGGCGAGGACTGGGATGCGCCACCCGACTAGCCCGGCCCGCCGATTTATCCCGTCACCCCCTGACGCCACACCATGGTCGACTCGCCGACGTTGCTCGTCATCTGTGGTAGCCGTAGGGACCCCTCCAGAACGCGAACGCTCGCAACGCGAGTCGCGACGATGGCCGCCGGCGACGCCGACGTCGAAACACTCGACCTCCGGGAGTACCCCATGGAACAGTTCGATGGGCGGGACTATGACGACTATGACGACCCCACGAGGGCGGCGGTATCGCGGGTGCTCGACGCCGACGCGTACGTCGTCGCCTCTCCGGTCTACTTCGGCGGCATGCCCGGCGCCCTCAAGAACCTGCTCGACCACCTCCCCTACGAGCAGATAACCGAGAGCGACCGCGCCGCTGGCCTGGTGATGACCGGCCGTGATCGGCGCCACCAGCATGTCCTCGACCGACAGCTCCGCTCGACCCTCGTCTACCTCGGCGTCGACGTGGCGACGCCGAGCGTCTTCGCCACGGAGGCAGACTTCGATGACTTCCGCCTTGCGAACGGGGATGTCGAGCCGTACATAGAGGCAACGGTCACCGAAACACTCGCGCTCGCCGCGGCGCCGTCCGGCTGAGACACGCTGACTCGAGCACCACCGACCCTTGCTTCGCGCCCGTACACCCCGACGCCAATTCGCCGCGAGCGGCGATCACTCACCCACCTCGACGCTCCCCGTTCCCGGCCTCGGATTTCCAGAGCACCATCCCCAGAAAGCGCCCGCCGGTGCCGACCACGCCGGACACTACGAGCACCGGCAAGGCGACCGCCTCGACGGCCCCGCCGGCGATCCGCTCGACGCCAGCCCACCGGAAGAACACCGGTGCGTCGTCCCCGAACCGACTGCCTGGTGCGAACGTGATGACGCAGACGATGCCGAGCAGTGCGACCGAAAGGATCACCTCCGAGCCGGCTTGACGACAGGACGGATCGACGTCTGTGGGAACTGCCGTTCATCACGGACGCCGGCCGCGTGAGC
>CAYUFG010000032.1:0-17174 GCA_964443815.1 uncultured Halobacteriales archaeon
GACCAACGGGGACTGAGCGAACCATCACGCTCCACCGGTCGGCCACCGGCTCTGTCGCCCCAAGGTGAATGCCGCAACGCTAGTCGGGGAGGACGTCAATTTCACCACCGCTCCGCGGCCAACCCTTTTGTCTGACTGTCACGCATTCCCGCACGTGTACCGGGCGAGCGATGAGGTGGACAACGCGGAGTGGCTCTCGGAACTTGAGGACGCCGCCGACCGGCTCGAACTCGGTACCGAGGCCCGGTCCCGTGGTGCGGATGCCTTTCTCTCCGCGCTCCCCGAACTCGAGCGCTCCAAGCGGGCGACGATGGCCGCTGCGCTGTACGTCGGAGCCCTCGTCGCCGGCGAACAACGCACGCAGTCCGAGGTCGCGGACGCCGCCGGCGTCTCCCGGCTCGCCGTCCAGCAGCGATGGAAGGGGGTACTTGCAGCGGCCGGCCTCGAAGCGCCGGACTGGTAGCCTATCTTCATTCAGCGAGCGAATCCCGGCCGTCAGGCTGGGCGTGACTCGTGTCCGTTCGGTCCCCGCTCACACAGCCATCGCTCCACCAGTTCGACGGCGTGAGCGGGACGGGTCGGCCGAAAGTCCACGTGGTGTCCCAGACCGGCACGTCTCCCACTACTGCGGGACGGGAAGCCCCGCCGGTACAGGCGAGCAGGGCGTCACCCAGCCCGCTCCGCCGAGCGGCCGTCCCGATCCGGGGTGAGATTTCCGTGTTCGTCGATTTTGCCGGTAACGATTCGCGTACTCGAAATGATGTCACCGTCGGCTGCATAGACGTGGTCCACGACCTCGATTTCGAGGGGGTCATGGCCTCGGTCGCGACGGAGCTCGTTGATCCGCTTCCCGCCGGTCTCGGTCTCCGGCGACACGACGAGCACGTCGAACCTGGGTTCGGTGGCGATACCGGTTGGCTCGGTGAGTTTCCTGATAGTATACTGCCGATCGTACCTGGAAGCGAACTCCGCGAGTTCGGCCGCCAGCTCGCGTTTCCTTTCCTCGTATGGCCGCACGTAACGGTCCTCGTGACGTGTCCGCGGGGCGAGATCGTCGCTGGTCAGTCCGACAGTGACGTCGCCCAATTCGAACGCCCGCTCGAAAAGGGCCCGGTGGCCGTCGTGGACCGGATCGAACGTCCCACCCAACGCGATCTGCATGCGCCATCGGATGGCGGGTTGGCCTTTAGTGGCTTCGGATCGGGGTGGCCCCCGCCCTACCCGTCATATTCTCCCGTCAGGAGGAGAGGTCCTCCTCTCCGGCTTCTTCGACCGTGATCGTCACCGGCTCGTCCGTCGATGATCGGCCGCGGCCTCGGTCTGTTCCGAGCAACTCGTCGAGGTTGAACACGGCGTTGAGTTCCGACTGGACGTCCTCCACGACGTCCCCGACCAACTCCGACGGTGCCATGGCGCTGTACTCATACGGGTTGTTTCCCGCACCCCCGCTCTCTCGCTTGGCTCGCTCAACCTTCCCCTCTTCGTGAAGCTGTGCCAGCGCCTCCCGAACGGTGCTCGGGTACAAACCCGTCCCCTCGGCCACCTCGTCGCTGGTGCTCTCGGGGTTGGCACGCAGATAGACGTAGATCCGAGCGCGAGTCTCCGTGTCGAGTACCCACGAAAGCATGTCCACCACTCCTTCGTCGAAAGTGTCGACGGCCCGGTCAGCCTCCCGTTC
The DNA here is from genome assembly GCA_964443815.1 of uncultured Halobacteriales archaeon. Classification (GTDB taxonomy): domain Archaea; phylum Halobacteriota; class Halobacteria; order Halobacteriales; family Haloarculaceae; genus CAYLJD01. The sequence continues at coordinate 1,679 of CAYUFG010000032.1, forward strand.
CAGTCGGTCCCGCACCGCCTCGGAGTCGCTGTCGGTCCTCCCGTCCCCATCGGGCGTGTCTCCTGATGACATGTCCTTTCTAGAAGGACGGAAGAAATAGTGGGGTAAAAATCCTTGGCCGCGTCCCGCAAATCGATAATTCAGGCGCCGCAGCCGCGTCGCGTCGGCTCAGCTGTGGTTCAGAACCAGCGACTCACAGAGGTGGTCGAGATCGTCGTCGTGGAGACGTCGTTGGGTTTTCGCCCCGCTCTCGCGCTCTGCCAAATCGCGGATCGCGTTCACACCCAGCCGGGCTGCCTCACGTTCGGCCAGTTCCGTGGCCGGCGCGGTCGACTCGAAGTCGGGTTCGAAGAGTTCCGCGTCTTGGCCACGCCGAATCGCACGCCATTTGTGCTCGTCGAGCAGTTCCCGCCGGCCGGCCCGACCCGATTCACCGTCGGTATACTTGGCGCCGAGGTCGAGAACCAGTTCGTGAATCCACTCGACGAACGCCATGACCACGTCGGGGTCTCGCTGTCCGTCGGGCGCTCGCACCTCGACCGTGCCGAGGCCGGAGTGGGGCCGTACGTCAAACCAGAGTTCGCCCCGGTCGGCGATCGATTCACTCTCGAGCATGCGGCGCTCGAACCGGTCGAAGTCTGCGTACGAGTCGAACGCCGTCGGCACGCCGGTGTTCGGAAGCGCTTCGAAAATCTTCGCGCGAGCGGATGCCAGCCCGGTGTCGAAGCCACACCAGTACGGCGAGTTCGCCGACAGCGCGAGCATCAGCGGCAGGTGCCACCGGAGCTCGTTCGCGATCCAGACCGCCTTGTCCGCGTCGTCGACGCCCACGTGAACGTGCAGGCCGGCGGTCGTGTTTCGATGTTGAGGGTACTGAATGCGGTCGAGTTGTGAGGTGTACCGGGGTTTCGTTGCGTGGTCGAGTTCCCGCCAGTCCGCGGCCGGGTGAAGGCCCGCGGCCGCGATCCGGTACCCGTGGGTTTTGGCGTGCTCGATCAGGGCGTCCCGAACGGCCAATACCGTCTTCCGGGCATCGCTTGGGTCCTCGATGGTCGGCGTCTGTGTCTCGATAACGCACTTGAAGAGCTCGTGGTCGAGACGACCCTCGAGGATCTCTGGCGGGTCGGACTCGTAGACGAGCGTATCGGTCCCCGACGTTGGACGGCCTCGATCGTCAACGACATAGAACTCCTCTTCGACGCCGAGGGTTCCCATCCGGGTGAAATTCGCCGCGTCGCCGCGCTCCATCGGGCACGGGTTGCGCCGGCCCCGGCTAAAGGGTTCCCCTCCTCACCGCGGGACGGCAACGACGGCCAAGTGATCGTCGTGAAGCGGATCAAGCCGCTCCGTCGAACGCACTTCGTACCCCCCCTCGAGCTCCGAGACCACGCGTTCGAAGACCGTTTCGGGGGCGGCGGTAACGTCCTCGCTCCGGGCCTTGACGGCGAGAAGTAGCCGGCCGTCGTCCTCGAGGAACCGGCGGTTCTCCACCGCGACGCGGGCTTGGCCCCTGGTCGCGACGTCCTGGACGATCACGTCTACCGGTTCGACGATGTGGGCGTATGTTGATGGCTTCCGAGCGTCCTTGAGTAGCGGAAAGACGTTCGACCGGGACTCCGAGACGTCGACGAGGTCACGCATCGGTCGCGCGGCAAACTCCACAGCGTATACCGGTCCGGCAAAATCCGCCAGGTGACTCACGGTCGTGCCCGCCGCGGCACCCAGATAGAGCACCGTCTCGCCACCTTCAAGGCCGGTCTCCATACCGCGATCGAGCATCGCGCCGAGTTTCGACCGCCTGGGATCCCACTGTCGCCAACCGTCGGCGGTCGCCTCGCCGGAGACTGACTCGCCGCGTGTCGCGAGTACGGGTTCGTCGTCGACCGTTCGTCGTTCGACCCCTTGTGGCAGGCTCATTCGGACTCACGCTCCCGTATACGTGCGATCCGCTCGTCGAGCTCGCGGTCCAGCGAGGGCTGGCGGTCGCCGCCGTAGTGGTCGACTCGAGCCGCGATGGTGAGTTTCCCGGCGAGCGCCCGTGCCGCCGAGCCGCGGTGCTCAGGAGCCGTGCCCCGGACGTATTCGTGAGTGAATATGACGCCGTGTTTCGGCGACGGGGCCCCACCCTGGAGGTGCGCGAACAGCGCGTCTTCGGCTCCAAGCACCTGGACTGTCCCGCTGGGAAGTTTGGCGAGCGCCCCGAGCCCGCCGGCCTCGGAGACGAGGCGTGCAGCGAGGACCGGACCGGCCATGGCAGCGAGGTTCGGCGCGACCGAGGGCGCCGTACGCTCCACGAACCGCCGAAGTTCGGTCGCCTCCTCGTCCACCTCGACGACGCGGCAGGCCAGTTCGAAGAGCCGACGTTGGAGCGGCGTCTCAGGATCGTGGTCGGCCAGCGACCTCGCGTACTCGACGCCGCTGCTCGCCTCGTCCGAGACGCTACCGCCCCACTCGGCCACCCGTTCGGCGAGTTCGTTCGCGGTCCGCCGACAATCGTCCATCGCCCGGAGCGCGTGGATGAGCTGCTTGTCCTCTGCCCGTTCACGTTCCCGGGCGCCAGCAGCGGCCGCCGCCACTGTCGCCTCGTGGAGCCGATCGTAGTAGTCCCCTTCGTCAGTGGCAAAGCCGGCGTCGACCGCCAGTGCCGGCCAGTCAGCTGGCTCCTCGGCCTGCCCGGTCTCGATGGCTCGTCGTCCTGACGCCGGGTCCGTCGGGTCGGCGTCCGCGAACCAGGCGGCCTCCTCGGTCATGGCTCGACTATCGGCCAGGGTCGTGAATGCGCTTTCGGTACTCAGACCTGTCGGCCCGCCTCCGAGCCCTCGTGGACGGCAGTGTAGAGGCCGCGCGGCCCGTCGGCGTCTCCGACTACTGTCACGTCCATATCGATACCCTCCCCAAACTGCGTGCTCGGCTGACGGTCCGTGGCGAGTACGATCCGATCGTAGCTGACCTCGAACCTTTCGTCTCCTGTCCGAATGTCGACTGCATCCGAGCCGATCTCGATCACGGTCGCGTTCCGAATCAGCTCGATCAGCGGGTTCTCCTCGAGTCTCGATTCGATGTAATTCCGCGGCACACGCTTCTCTCCCGTGTTCCGTAGCGGCAGGAATGTCTCCGTCGCAAGGATCGTAGCCGAGATTCCGACCTCGCTCAGGTACTCGGCAGTATCGGCTCCGGCTTCAGACCCCCCGACGATCACCACCGAGTCGGCTTCGATTTCACCCTCGAGTGCCCGCCTAACTGTCACGACCCGTCCGCCGCTCGCGGCCGCAGACAGGCCCGGCACATTCGGGACGGCCGGTACCGACCCCGTTGCCAGAACGACCGCGTCGAACTCACTATCGCGCAACTCCCCCGGCGTCACTTCGTGACCGGTTTCGACCGCGACGTCGTGGGTCGCGAGTTCCGCACGGAAGAACTCGATCAGCGGCCGGTAATCACGTTTGGCTGGCGCGTTCGCCGCCCAGCGGAGTTGCCCGCCGAGTTCGGGTTCGCGTTCGTAGAGAGTAACGTGATGTCCGCGACGCCCCGCTACTCGGGCAGCCTCCAGGCCCGCCGGCCCGCCGCCAACCACCGCAACCGAACGCGGTTCGGCCACCGGCTGATCCGACTCCGCCTCGCTCCCGACGGTCGCGTTGACGGTACAGGCAACGCCCTGGCCCGACTGCACCATCTCACGACAGCCCTCCATACCGCCCACACAAGGGCGGATCCGGGCAAGGTCGCCGGCTTTGGCCTTGCGGACGAAGTGGGGATCGGCGATATGAGCCCGTCCCATCGCGACGAAGTCCGCCTTCTCCGCTGCGAGGATATCGTTCGCTGCTTCGACGTCACTGATACGGCCAACGACGACGATCGGCACGTCGACCCTGTCGCGAACCCGGGCCGCAAGGTCCGCGTACAGACCCTGCTGGTCGTAGCCCGACAACGTGGCGTAGTTGTGGTGTGGATTGCTCGGATGGCCCGCGGTTAGGTGGAAGGCGTCGCTGCCGCTCTCCTCCAGCCGCGTCGCGATCGCGATGCTGTCCTCGACGTCCATACCGTCCTCCCTGAACTCCGAGGCGGTCATCCGGAACCAGACCGGGTAGTCCTCGCCGACGCGGTCTCGCGTGGCCGCGAGCAGGTCCCGGGCGAACTTCGTCCTGCCTTCGAGAGATCCGCCGTACGCGTCATCGCGCCGGTTGGTGAGCGGCGAGAAGAACTGGTTGATCAGGTAACCGGAGGTGGCGTGGATCTCGATGCCGTCGAAGCCGGCTTGCTGGGCTCGCTCGGCTCCGTCGGCGAAGTCCGCTACGAGTGAGTCGATATACTCAGGTGTAATCTGGGGGACGTCCGTGCCGTCGTCTAGCGTCATCGGCGACGGCGCGACGGGTGCGCCCTCGTGGTGATAGCCGCGGTGAGGGTTGAGCTGGCAGGCGATCGCCGACCCCTCCGCATGGACGGCGTCGACGACGGAGGCGAGTCCCTCGACGTACGAATCGTCGACGAGCAGGTGCCGTCGGGGGTGGTTCACGCAGGGGTACGTGCTCTCGAAGACGATGAGACCCGTGCCGCCACGTGCTCGTTCCCGATAGTACGCTCGCGTCCGCTCATTGACGTAGCCGTCCTCAGGGGCGTACCGCGTCGTCATCGGGGGCATGACGACGCGGTTATCGACGGTCAGCCCGGCGATCGAGCCGGACCGGAACAGGGGATCTAGCATCGGGTTCCGACCGTCCTCACGATACCCCGCCCTCGTGGGGGATTCGAACGAGTTGTTTGCCGATGTTTTGGCCCTCGAACAGTCCGATGAAGGCCGAAGGCAGTCGTTCGACCCCCGTCGAGACGTCTTCGCGATAGGAGATGGACCCTTCGGACAGCCACTCGCCGAGTTGCCTGTCTGCCTCGTCAAACCGGTGGGCGAAGTCGTGCACGATGAACCCCTCCTCGCGGACGCGTTTTCGCTGGTGCATGAACCTGGGGCCGTGGTCCGGATCGTCCTCGTTGTACAGGGAGATTTTCCCACAGACGGCGATCCGGGCGCGCTGGTTCAGGTGTCCGAGAACGGCATCGTAGATCCCGCCGCCCACGTTGTCGAAGTAGACGTCGACCCCCTCCGGACACCGGTCCGCGAGCACCTGATCGACGTCCGTCGTCCGGTAGTTGATCGCCACGTCGAATCCGAGCTCATCGGTGACGTACTCCACCTTCTCGTCGGATCCGGTGATGCCGACTACCCGACACCCCGCGAGGCGGGCGATCTGGCCGACGACAGAGCCCACGGCACCAGCGGCGGCCGAGACGACAACCGTCTCGCCCGGCCGGGGGTCGCCAACGTCGAGCAGTCCGAAGTAGGCCGTCCGACCCGTACCCCCGAGTACCGACAGTGCCGCGGATTCGGACACGCCCGACGGGACGTCAACCGTCGAGAGGTTGTCGCCACTCACGACGCAGTACTCCGCCCACTCGAGTTCGCCCATGACGGAGTCGCCAGGGCCGAAGTCGGGGTGGTTCGATTTCACGACTTCGCCCACAGCATAGCCGGTGACCACTTCGTCGACGGCGACGTTGAGCGAGCCGGCGTAGTCGCTTCCGGTCCCCAGCCGGCTGCGCTGGCCGGGATCCAACGAGACGTACCGAACAGCGACCAGGACCTCGCGCTCGGCAGGGTTCGGAACCGCTGCTTCCACCAGTTCGAAGTCGTCCTCGCTCGGCATGCCCTCGGGCGACCGCCGGAGGACGTGCTTGCGCGTCTGCATGGCCGTCACCTCGACGTGGCGGGTGTTACCGCTTGCGTTATTCGAGGCCGGCCTCCTCCCTGGAGACGACCTCGCCGTCGCCGACAGCGTCCTCGCTCCGTCGGACGACGTCGTTGCGCTGGCGGTCGACCCACAGCGCAACTGGCCAGTTCTCCTTGGTGGCGTACGGCGGGTCGATGTCCGTGCGCAGCTGCTCCGTCCGCCCGACGGCGTCGGGCGTGAAGATGTTGAGGTGTCGGTGTCGGCCTTCGCCGATTACCTCGAGCGCGTGGCGCGCCCCGCCCGGCAGGTACATCAGTTCGCCGGGACCGATCTCCAAAATCTGGATGTCGCCGTCCTCGCGCTCGAGGTACGCCCGAAGCTTGCCCTCCAGGCAGAAGTTGGTCTGCTCGATGTTCGGCATGTGGGTATGCCACTCGAGACCGTCGCCCGGGTATCCCTCCAGCATATTGACCCGGAAATCGTTCGTGAAGATGGCCGTCCGCGAGGTCATCGTGTCGATTTTGAAGCTATCTGCTTCCTCCACGTCGACTGTGTATCCCCGTTGGTCGGGAAGGAACTCGTAGTTGAGGTCCGCCGGCTCGAGTTCGTCCGTGTCCTGCTCCATGGTAGCCGGGAACACCCACCCCCGCAAAAAGATACTGTTGTCACCGGCCGTGGACAGGTCCGGGGAAACAGTGATTGTCCCCCTTTGGGTATGGGCCCCATGATCCTCGACAGCGACCACGAAGCGGTACGGGCCGAGGCCCGAGCGCTCACCGACGAGTTCGGCGTCGAGTACTTCCGCGACACCTACGAGAACCGCGAGTACCCAGCAACTCTCTACGACCGCGCTCTCGAACGTGGCTGGGTCGGGGCGGCCGTCCCAGAGTCGATGGGTGGAGCGGGCATGGACCACCTCGCCCAGGCGGCCATACTGGAGGGGCTCGGTCGCTACGGTTACGACTTCGCCATCCCGGTGATTACGACGGCGACCGTGCTGGAAACACTCGTGGACCACGGTTCTGAACGCCATCGAAATCGGTTTGTCGGCCCCGCTCTGGCCGGTGACTGCCGGTTCTCGGTCGGCGTCACTGAGCCCCACAGTGGGAGCGACGCAGCGGGTCTCAGAACGAGAGCGGAGCGGGAGGGCGACGAGTACGTCGTCACCGGCACGAAGACCTACCAGTCTGGGGCGGGTCACGAGGACAACTACGTCCACCTTTACGTACGCACGGATCCCGATGGTGATCCGCACGAGGGTATCTCCGCCATCCTCGTTCCAATATCCGCCGACGGGGTCACGGCCGAGGAGCTTCCGCTGATCACGCGGAAGGCCGCGGGTACGTACGAACTCGGTTTCGAGGGCGTCCACGTGCCGGCCGCAAATCGTGTCGGCGATGAAGGGCATGGCTGGGAGCTGTTGATGGATCACCTGATCGGCGAGCACACCTATATGGCAGCGGCGATGGTTGGCACCGCGCAGACGGTCGTCGACACGGCGGCAGAAGCAGCGTCGAGCCGGGAGCGGTTCGGGCGTCGCGTCGCCGACTTCCAGACGATCAACCACCGACTGGCGGACATGCAGACCGAGGTGGACGCCGCCCGGCTGTTGGCCTATCGCTCGGCGGCCGCGATGGATGAGACAGGCGGATCGCGGATGCTCACGGCGAAGGCCAAATTGAAAGCCGGCGAGGTACTTCAGCAAGTCGCACAGGACGGAATGCAGATCCTCGGAGGCGCCAGTCTGGATCCCGCCAACGACATGGAACGGTACTGGCGGGAGGGTGCCAGCGCGACTATCGCCGGCGGGACGAGCGAGATTCAGCGCTCGATCATTGCGGACGACCTGGTCGGGGAGTGACGGGCTCAGAACCCGAATAGGTCGGCTGCGGTGTCGCCCATGATCCCTTGGACCGTCTCCGCGTCGAAGTGGCGGTGAACACGATCGAATAATTCCTCTGGCGTGTCGAAGTCGCCGTGGGGGACGTCCGACGCAAATAGCAGCGTGTCGGGATTGGCGGTCTCGATGGCGTACGCGAGGTGGGTTGGATTACTGGCGGTGTGGCCGAGCGGCTGGCTGGTGAAGTAGAAGCGCTCGTCGATGTACTCGCTTGGAAGGCGGTCTAGCAGCGGGATCTGGTTGGAGAACTGGAGGTAGTAGTCGTCGAGCCGCCATTTCATGTAGGGGACCCACGCGATGCCGGCCTCCTGGAACACGAACTCTAGGTCGGGAAACCGAGCGGGCAGGCCCTGGTAGAGGAACTTCAGCATGTTCCACATGTGAGAGAATGGGTGGCTGAGTACCTTGTTCTCGACGTATATCTCGTGCCACCGGTGCTGCATGGGAAACCCTCGGGCCAGGCCGAGCGTGGCGCTGTGGAAGAGCACCGGGAGATCGTTGTCCTGGGCAGCTTCGTAAATCGGGTCGTATCGTCGGTCCGAGAGTGGGGGAACATGCCCCGACGCGAACAGTTGGACGCCCACGATGTCGTCTTCGTCGGCGATGCGGTCGATTTCCTCGGCCGCGAGATCAGGCCGCTGTGCGGCGACCACTGCAGTGCCCGTCACGGAGCCGTCGCTCTCGTCAAGGAAAGCGTCGAGCAACCAGCGGTTGTACGCGTTCGCGAGCGCGACTGCCGATGGCTTGTTCGAGACCGTAGGTAAACCGAGCAGGAGACCGCCTGGATTGACGACAGAGTGGTCGATACCGAACGCCCGCTGTAGACGGACCCGATCGTCGGGGTCGTTGACGTCGATTCCCTCACCGGGTTCGACGACCTCGCCGTCCGGGCCGATTTCTCCGTCGTCGACCTGAGAATGATAGCGTTTCTCCCCGCCGATCGTGGCGGGCGTGGGGTTAGTCGCCTGGACGAGTTCGCGTCGCTGTTCAGTGACGCTCCGCATGATCTGCCGGGCACCGCTGTGTGACTCGTCGACGTACGGCAAAAGCAGGTCGAGGCTTTCCCGGACGTGTGCGTCCGCGTCGACGAGGGTGTCGATCTCGTCGAGGCTCCCCACGACCGCCGCGTCGCCACGCTGGCTCCTTGACAACATTGTCGAGTAGCTATGTCGGTGACTCTCATAAATCCCTGCGGGGGTCGGAACGTATTTCCGCCGCCCCGGAGTTGCTCGTCAAAATGACGACCGTCGAGATCGACCCGGACTTCGAGATGTACTACGAAGAAGACTACTTCGGCCCGCCTTGGCAGGGCGGCGAACCGGTGATCATGGTCCACGGGTTCGCGGAATCCGGCCTCGCGTGGAACCAGTGGGTGCCCGATTTCGCGAGCGAGTTCTGCGTCTACCGACCAGATATCCGCGGCTTCGGTCGGTCGACGTACTGGGACCCGGACCACGAGTGGTCCTTCGACGAGTACGTCGCCGACTTGGCGACGTTCATGGACGAAATCGGCCTCGAATCGGCTCACGTCGTCTCTGCGAAGATCGGCGGGGCGATTGCGTATAAGTTCGCCAGCGAACACCCGGCACGAGCCCGGAGCCTCACGGTCGTAAGCGGGCCGGCGAGCACCCGCGACACCGGCGGCGACGCAGACATCACCACCATACCGGAGACGATTCGAACGGAAGGTCAGCGTTACTGGGCCGAGACGACTATGCCGGCTCGGTTGGGATCCGACGCCACCGAGGAGATGCACCAGTGGTGGATCGACTACATGACGGGCGCGGACGAGCGAGTCTGCGTTGCGATGGCTGAGCTGTTCGACGACCTAGATCTTTCCGAGTCGTTGCCGAACATCGAGGCGCCGACGCTGGTCCTCACGACCGACAAGAGTCCCCTCGCGTCAGTCGAGACGGTTCGCGAGTGGGCCGGGCGGATTCCGGATGCCCAGGTCGTCGTCCTTACCGGCGACGAATTCCACCCGGCAGCCGTCCGTCCCACCGAATGCATCGAGCACGTCCTCCCGTTCCTGCAAGAACAGGAGGGGGCCTGACCGGTCAGTCTGCCGTCACGGTGATGGACCGGCGGCGGGGGCCGTCACACTCCACCAAGAGAATCGATTGCCAAGTGCCGAGTTGCAAGTCGCCGTCGACTACCGGGATCGACACGCTTGGGCCGACGACATTCGCTCGAAGGTGTGCGGCAGCGTTGTCGTCGATCTCGTCGTGGCTCCAGCCGCTGTCGGCGACCAGATCCGAGAGGAAATTCTCCACGTCTCCGAGCAAGCGAGGCTCTGCCTCGTTGACCGTTACGCCACACGTCGTGTGCTGGACGAAGACGGTGACAGTCCCGTCGGCTCCCGTTGGCACGGTAGAGGAGATCTGTTCGGTTATCTCCAGGCAGCTCAACCGACCGTCTGTCTCGACGCTGATCGTCTCGGTTGTCATGGCTATCCCGATGTCCCGGGGCCACGAAGGTAGCCCTGGCGCTCAGGCGAGCCACTCCTCGGGTTTGGTGTCGTAGTCGACGTCCGACGGAGCGAGGTGTTCCACCTCGCTCCAGTCGAGCGTCTCGACCGAAAACTCCATCCCGTCGAAACTGACGAGTTTGCCGACCTCCTCACCCGCGGGCTCGCTGTCCCGCCGCCGAGCCACCTCGACGTCGTGCTCGTCGTATTCGACGTCGATCGTTCGCAGGTGGACCGGTCGGCCCCAGAGTTCGAACACTCGCTCGAGGGTCTGTCTGGCCTGCTGGAGATCCAACACGACGCCGTTATACCGGTACTCGAGCAGGAGTTCGTTACGGTTGCGGAAGTTGCCGTCCGCGACGACCACCGACGGCTTGCCGAAGTTAGTGAACTGTAATAACAGCTTCTTGGTCACTTCGCGGTTATCGGTCGAGGTCACGCGGAAGTCGTCGCTCGACTGGAGATACTCGTAGGTGAAGTAGTCGTTCTCGTCGACGAACTCCTGTGTGAGGAACTCGTCGACGAAGGTGACGTCGTTGTGGCTCTCGCGGATCTCCCGCATGCGGTCCCAGCCGACCGTATACTCGACGTCCTCGATCGCTGCTGGGACCGAGTCGTATCGGGAATCGTCGAACATGTACCGGGTAAGCCGCTCGAGTTCTTTCTGGGTAATTCTGGCCAGCGAACCCCGGTGTTGTCGTTTCGTCAGTGAATAGTGGCGCTCGGCCATGCCCTCGTAGGTTAACAGCTTCCAGGGGTAGCGATCGACGTCGAGGTCGCCGGCCCTGGCCTCCCTCAGCGCGTCGGCGTCGATACGAGGATCCTCGGGATCGAGGACGTCTACGGTCGTCTTGTCGATGGCATCGACGACTGGGTCCGGTTCGAGCAGTTCCATCACACGGTCGAAGTCGATTCGGTCATGGAAGTTCCGCCAGGTGACTCCCTCGACCCGGAGGAGTTGCTGCGCGACGTGTTCGCGATTCTCCGACATCTCGATGTACGTCCAAAGCTCCTTCCCCAGCTTATAGGGATTCAGCCCCGGTGAGCCAAGCACGCGAGCCATGTGGTCGGCATACGTCAGAAACTCGCTCTCGTCCGCGAAATTTTCCTCCCCCATCATCAGGGCCTCGTGATAGGCCGCCCAGCCCTCGTTCATCACTTTCGTCAACCGCTGGGCCGCGAAGTAGTATGCCTCCCGGCGGATGATCTCCAGTACCTCACGCTGCCAGTCATCCATCTCGACGGCCTGCTCGGCGTCATCGTCGTACTGTTTGCCATATCGGCGGAGGAATCCGAGGACATCCGGCTCAGGCTCGGCGGGGAACGTTGGCGCGTCACTGTCCTTCTGGGCGTCGAACCAATCCCGGTCGAACACCTGATCCCGAACCTCGGTTGAGAGGTCGAGGTCGCCGAGTTCGTCGTCTACCTCCTCGGCGATTGGCTCCGGGATGGCCGCTGATTTCGGATCGACCGGCGCGTACGGACTGTGCTGGTCGATATTGTGCTCAAGACAGAGGCAGTGATCGATCCACTTCTCGACTTCGGCGCGGTCGATATCGGGATCGTCCATGATCTCCTCGACGGCCGTCGCGTGCCGTGCAAGCATCGCCGCCGCGTTGGGTCCTCGCTCACGGCGTTCGCCGCTCGTGTCTTCGGCCTCCTGACGGGAGTCCCCACCCGCGAAAAGGGCGAACCACTCGTTGTTCGCGAAGAAGTCCGCGTGGGCTTCGACGTGTGTGATGACCGCCTTCTGGTCGGCGAGGCTGTTCGATTCCTGGAGGAACGCGTGGGCGGGGACGTCATTGTTCACGATCTCGAAGGCTTTCCCCCCGAGGAACTGGCGCTGTTTCCGCTGGCGATCGTACTTCATTCCCCAGCGCCAGTGGGGGTAGCGGTGCTGGAAGCCCTCGTAGGCGATCAGTTCGTTCATGTCGTCGTAGTCGACGACCCAGTAGTTGACCGGGTACGGATCCAGGCCGAGCGTGCGCGCGAGGCTCCTCGCCTCCCGGACAGGTTCAGTGAGATCGGCGGCGAGCCGTTTCATCCGGATTTCATCGGCGGGGGGACTCATCGGTCCCCCTCCGTGCGCAGGATCGTCTCGATTGCGTCGACGACGTCCGCCGGACCGGAAACGTAGGCGACTGTAACGTCGTCGGCGTCGCGGAAGTGTGCCTCAACCTCGTCGGCGTGGGTCGCGTTGATCGCATTCCCGCTGGGCTGTGTTTCGACGTATGCGTGGAGGTTCGCCGGCATGGACTCCATCAGCGGGAGGACGTGTTCCTCGGTGTCGTTCGAGGAGTTCTCGGAGTCGCCGGCCGCGAACACGTATCGGTTCCAGTCGCTCCAGGGGTACTCGGCCTCGAGCCGGTCGGCGGCGAGTTCGTACGCCGACGAGATGCGCGTTCCGCCGCCGGACCGGATGCCGAAAAATTCCTCGCGGTCGACCGCCCAGGCCTCCGCGTCGTGGGCGATGTAGACGAATTCGGCGTGGGTGTACTTGCCCTGGAGGTACCAATCGAGCGGCGTGAACGTCCGCTCGACGAGTTCCCGCTTCTGCTGGCGCATCGAGCCCGAGACGTCGCGGATGTTGACCACGACGACGTTCTTCTCTCGCTCCTCGACGACCTCCGGGTAACGGTACCGTTCGTCCTCCCGGCGGAAGGGGATCTGGTCGACGCCGTCACGGCGGACGCGCTGAGCGGGCGTCGTCTGCTCGATGTTCGCCTCCATCTCGACGAGGCTGGCCCACGTCGTCTTCTCGTCGTCAGTCATCTCGGCGTACGCGTCTTCCAACCAGGAGCGCGAGGTCGGAATGTGCTTGCCGCGGGCCCATTCGAATACCGAGGCCGGGCCCATCCCCTCGACCTTGAGTGCCTCCCGGACGTAGTCGCGGTCGAAGTCCATCGCCAGCTTGCGCTTGAGGCCCTCGGTGAACAACCGCTCGAAGTCGAGGGTGCTCGAGGGGCCGGTCCGCGTGATGTCGGTGAAATCCCCTTCCATCTCCTCGACGACCTGCTTGCCTTTCGGTTCGAGGTCAAGGCCGAGTTCCTCGTCGAGTTTGCGTGCGAACTCCTCGGGGTCCATCTCGTAGTACTCGTGTTCGCCGGCCTCGTGGCCGGGCTCACCTTCCTCGTCGCCCGGTTGGGGCTGGGGCTGGCCGACAGGGTCGCCCACGTCTGGCGCGCCGTCCTGACCCTGGCCGACGCCGCCCATGTCGCGCTGGTCGTAAACGAACGCCGGCAGGTCGACGATCTTGATCGGGACGCGCACCTCGTCTGCGCGGCTCTCGCCGAGGTCGCCGTACTGGATGAACTCCGCGAGATCCTGCCGGCGCTGTTCGCCCACCTCCCGGTACCGCTCCAGGTCCTCCCTCAGTCCCATCGGTAGCTCACCTGACTCATGACCGATCGGCTGGTCAACTCCGCCGAGGCCGGACTGTAGTCGAACAGCTCCTGCATATTCTCGATCGTCGAGGCCTTCAGCTCGGCTGTCTCCGTGCCCTCGGGCGGATTGTCCCAGACGCTCGGGTCGAAGTCCTCGAAGGTGCGCCGGACGTCCTCCCAGTCGTATTCGCCGAGAATCGCCTCCATCACGGGAATCTCCCGTGGGTTAACCTCGCCCACATCGAACTCGTCATCGCGCTCCGCCCACGCCATCCTGTTCAGCGCCGTGATGATGCGGTCGGTGCGGAACGACGCGACCTCGCGGCCAGCTTCGTTGCCGTGGTAATCGCCGTCGTCGAAGCGTCCGAGGTGCTCGATCTCGAAGACCTTCATCTTCAGCGGATCCGGGTCCACGAGGTCGCCGCGGTCGGTCTCGATCCGGTCGTTGGCGTCCCACGCGTAGACGTGTTCGACGTACTCCTCGACTGTCCTCTCGTCCACGCGTTTATCCCGCATTATCGCCTCGAGAACATCCGACTCTTGTCGGTCGAATACGTAGTCCTTGACGGGCACGACACGGTCCTCGAACTCCGCCGCCTCCGTGTTGGAAAACACCGGGGCGTCCCTCAGGCCGTCGACCATCGCGTCGAGGATATCCCGTGGCATGAGCACATCCTCGACGGGAAGCTCCTCATGGAACCGCTCGAAATCGGTGCTTAGCAGGTCGGCGATGACGTCACGGGTGTAGGTGACGGGGATGCCGTGGCTACCGTCAACGGCTGCGTCGTCGAAGGCAAACTCGTCTGCGTCGATCCGCTCGTCGCCCGACCGGATGTACCCGCGGTCGAACAACAGCGCCTTTTCGACGAGGCCGATCTCGCCGGGCAGGTCGCTCGCGTCGAGCCGTGTGACGACGTTGAACAGCGCTGCAGCCTCGATCGAGTGGGGCGCCAGTTCCAGCGCTGTGCTCTCGTGTGCATCTCGTCTGACGTCGAGTCTCACCGGTTCGCGGATCCAGGACTCGAGTTGGCTCCAGGAGTCGGCGGTCCAGACGCCGGTTTCCTCGGTCAGCTCCCGGCGGAGGAGTTCCGCCTCGAGCGAGAGGTTCGTCAGGTAGGTGAACTGCCGCTTATCGAGACGCCGCTTGAGGGCCTTCAGCGGATCCTCGCCCTCGGTCTCGGCATGCTGGTTTAATTGCTCGGCCAGGTCGGGATTCGAGATGATGAGCAGTTGCGTGTCGACATCCATGCCGATTCCCTTGTCGAGCTTGACCCGGCCCTCGTCGGGCACGTTCAACAGTTTCCGCAGCAAGTCGGCGTGCTGGGCGGCATCCTCGACGATCGTCAACAGGCCGTTACCTTGGGAGAGCACGCCGTCGTAGGAGAACGCCTGTGGGTTCTTCCGGCCGCGGGAGTCAAGTTCTTGGAGCATGCCGGGCATCCAAGAGCCGACGAGCCGCTCTTTCGGCGTGCCGTCGTCCTCGGAGTGCAGAACGCCGATTCCCTCGCCGACGTCGACAACGTAGTTCTTCACCCGGAGGTGCCTCGGGTCAGTAACGGCAGAGAACAGGTCAGTCTCGCCTTCGCGGCGGTACTGTTCCTCTAGGTACTCGTAAGCTTCACGGCTGAACGGGTCGAGGTCGGGTGGCGGCTGGATAGGGATATGATCTTCGAGCCGGTCGTTCAGTTCGTCGACTAGTTCGAGCCGTGTCTCTCGGGGGAAGACTGACAGCGGCGGTATCTGGACCGGGCTCTCGTACCAATCGTCCTCGTCCGGTGCGGACGAATCGCCATAGGTGAGCCCGGGCGAGCCGTCCACGCCCGAGACGTTCCACTCGATCGTGTAACGCCGCCCAGGGTCGGTTTTGGAGTACTCACGGAGGCCGTTGACGAGACAGCGCTTGAGTTCGGACTTGCCGGTCGCCGTCGGGCCGTCGAGCCAGAGGATCTTCTCTTCCTTACCCCGGCCGGCCGCGATCGATCGCAGGTCGTCGACGAATGCGTTCAGGACGTCTGTGTTGCCGAGG